>CAYGCU010000008.1:0-15094 GCA_964348475.1 uncultured Candidatus Bathyarchaeia archaeon | reverse complement strand
CAAGCGAGTTCGAAGCCGAGTTGACTGAGCGAAAGGCTATATACTCTCCGTTCAGGCAGGCGGTTCCAAGAGCATATGCAATAGACACGGAGCACTGTCTATACTTCACCAAGGGAGTATGCAAGGTCTGCGAAAAGTTTTGCCCAGCGCACGCCGTGGACTTCGATCAGAAAGAGGAAACCATGGAGTTGGATGTAGGCGCAATTGTCGCTTGCACCGGATTTGACCAACTTGACCCAAAAAGGCTTGAGGAGTTCAGCTACGGCCTACATCCTGACATTGTAACCAACCTCCAGTTTGAGCGACTTATGCTACAAGGGATGCACAAACCGTCCAACGGAAAGGTGCCGAAGAAGGTTGCCTATATTCTCTGCGTCGGCAGCAGAATGATGAACACCGACAGGGGAGTGGAACACTGCTGCAAAATAGGTTGTATGGCCGCAATTAAGCAGGCTATGTTGCTTCAAAAGTCTGTTCCAGACGCTGAACCTTGGATATTTTACACCGACGTAAGAGCTGACGGAAAGGGGTACGAAGAGTTTTACGCCACGGCTCAAGATCACGGTGTGCGATTCGTTAGAGGTCGAATGGCAGAAGTTATTCCAAACGGAGAAAAACTGTTGGTTAGAGCTGAAGACACTTTGCTTGCAACGGACTTTGAGGGAAACTTTGACCTAGTAGTGCTCAGCACAGCCATCGTTCCACACCCCACAAGTCAGGAGTTAGCTCGAAAACTCGGTATTCAAGTTGGCTCAGACGGCTTTCTCTTGGAAAGACACTATAAGCTTAGGCCAGTGGACAGCCAACGCGAGGGAGTGTTTATCTCTGGGTGTGCCGTGAGCCCCAAAGACGTTAGAGAAACAACTCTGGAGTCGATGGCGACAGCCTCCAGAGTTGCAACTTTCGTGGGCAAGGGCGAGATCTCTATTTCACCAGAAGTGGCTTATGTGATCCAAGATGAGTGCAACGCTTGCGGAGAGTGCATAGAGATCTGTCCTGTAACGGCAATAGAAAAGTCTCCAAAAGGCATAACAGTTAACCCAATTTCGTGTGTCGGATGTGGAATATGTGTGCCGAGATGTCCCTTGCAGGCAATTGAACTAAACCACTGTACTGAAGCCCAGTTAATGGCTCAAATCCGCGGAGTGTGTGAGATCAAAAACTCGCCAAAAATTATTGCTTTCATAGGAGGGGATACGGCCTATGGATCTGCGGACTTAGCTGGGCAAACAAGAGGGTCATACTCTCCAAACATTGAAATAATTGGAGTGCCAAGCGTTGGAAGAGTTGGTCTCAAACATGTTCTTCAAGCCTTTGCCTCCGGAGCCGACGGCGTCATATTCGTTGAGAGTGCCGATAGTGTTTTCGAGGAGGACATGGTGAGAGAGCACGTCATTCGGCTTAAAAAAGAGTTAGGTAAATATCGTGTTAAATCTCTTCGCTTGCTTTCAATCGCGACAACCCTTCCGGAGTACCACAAAATACTGAACATATTTGGAACTCTCAACGAAAGAATTTCGAAGATGGGCCCCGTTTCAGAGGAAACACGTTCAAAAATACGAGAACAACTAGCAACTTTGTAACTAGAATTATCTCTTAGCAACAGGACAGCGGCTTCGTTGTTCCATACACGTTAACCAAGCTGAAGTAGAGAAAAAAGGAGAGAGTGGTTTTCTCAATAGTTCACCATGGTATCAACGAGTAGTCCTTCGGAGTCCAATATCTGTAGCTTAAGTGCAATTCTGCCGTCAATAGTGTGCGTGGCGCAGCTTAGGCATGGATCATAGGGTCGAATGACCATCTCGATTCTGTCGAGGATTCCCTGATCGTACTTTCCGCCCTTGATAAGGTCCTTAGCCGCTTTCAATATGGAAAGGTTTATAGCAGCGTTATTTTGGCACGTCGCAACAACCAAGTTAACGTCCGTTACCATCCCGTTTTCATCAGCTTCATAATCATGTATCAACGTTCCACGAGAGGCTTCTACAACGCCTACTCCGCGTCCCGCCCGTGGCTTCACCGCAGTTCTCGTGTTCTTGTCTGTGATGACAGGGTCTTCAAGCAACTGAACTGCCTGTTCAGCTGCGGTCAAAAGTTCGATTAGCCTTGCCCAGTGATACAGAAGTGTCTGCTGGGCAGGTCTTCCAAACTGCTTTCTGAATTCTTCCAGTTCTTTTTGAGCTAGAGGTGTCGCCATTTTGTCGCAAACGTTTATTCTTGCTAGCGTGTTCACTCGATAGACTCCAACTGGATTGTCTGGGTCGAGGACGAGTTTTCCCGCTTTCTTGTAGTATGGGAATTTTAGATACGTCCAAGGTTCAGTGTACTCTTCGATGTAATCAAGATAGTTTTCGGGGGCAAAATCTTCGTAAGAGCCGTCTGCCTGCATCATTCTAAGCTTGCCATCATAGATGGCGTGAGTTCCATCTTCTTCCACCAAACCCAAAAAGGCAGTGTTTATGACTGCAAGGTTCTTCACCAGGTCAATGTATTTTGGGAAAATGTCGTTCTTAGCTAAGTTAATGCTGAACTGGGCAAATTCCAAGAGTTCTTTAGCCATCTCTAGGGCTTTGACTCTGTCCTCTTCCTTCAAGGGTTTAGTCCATCCGCCAGGCACCGCCGCTACTGGGTGTATCCTTCTTCCACTAAGCAGCATCACTAACTTGTGACCGAGATGGTGGTGGTGGATAACCTTTTTTGCAAGGTCTGGATTAGCCTTGGCTATTCCAAAGACGCTTCTCTCTTTGTAGTCGGCGTCTGGACCCATGACGAAGTCGGGGCCAGAGAGAATATAGAAATGCAAGATGAAGTCCATGACCTTGTCTCCGAGGTAGGCTAGTTTTCGCAGTTTTGTTCCAGCTTCTGGAGGGGTCACGCCGAAAACGCCATCGGTCGCCTTTGCGGAAGCTATATGGTGAGCCCACGGGCAGACTCCGCATATTCTTGGTGTTATTAGAGGCAGTTCTTCAACTGGACGTCCAATGCAGAACCGTTCAAAACCTCTTAGCTCAAGAACGTGCATCTTTGCGTCGGCTACGTCTCCTTTGTCATCAAGTTTTATGACGACTTTCGCGTCTCCTTCAATTCTAGTTACGGGTTCAATAACGAGTTCTTTTGCCATGCTTATCACCTCACTTTGCGCACCCTAAGCTTATTGTGGCCTCCAACGAATCGGTTGAAGGTTGCAAGTCGGTCCGGTATATCTCTGACGTTTAAACCTATAGTTGCTAGAGCGCCCATCAAGTCCACCATTTGGTTGCCGTCGAAGCGTATTGGACCCATGCAGCCTCTGCATGGAAAATTGCCAGCTATGCATCTCGGAACCTTTTCATGTCCACCACAACCCGTTCTTGTTGCAGGTCCGAGACAAAGGTATCCCAGTTCTAATAAGCATCTTTCTTCGCTTTCAGGAGTTTCAAGAGGCCTCTTGATGGACGCTATCGCCTTCTTTTCCCTCTTCAATGGGCAATCTTCACAAACTGCCTTCTCCTCGAGTTTGAATTCCTTGCCCGATAGAAGCGCTGTTAGGGCGTCGGCGAACAGATCTGGATTTGGGGCACACCCGGGTATTTTTACGTCTACATTTATCACTTCGTCTACAGCCATGAGACGGTCGGTCCATGGGGGAATGTTCACTGATGGGAACTCGCTGGGCACCGTGCTCCTTGTAGTTTTGTAAACTTTGTTGAAAGTATCTTCTTTTGTGTACATGTTTGCCAGAGCTGGAAGACCGCCGAAAACCGCACAAGATCCATAAGCAATCATAGTTTTGCATTTGTTCCTCATCTCTTGCGCTAATTCCTTGTGTTCTTCGTTTCTAACGCCTCCTGTGATTATGCCGACGTCTGCCTCTGGGATCTCTATCTTTTTACCTTCTCCGGTCTGTCCGAAATACTTGTGGTCCATCAAAACTGGCATGTGTACAAATTCGAGTTGTGGTAGCAGGTCTAACAGCGGTTCGCCTATGTCTAAGATGCTACACTCGCATCCTCCGCACATGTTTAGCCATTCTTCAGCGATTTTTACAGGCACAAGTTTCACAACCTTTCTCTTATTGTGTTTAGAGTAAATAGAGAGCGCGCCCCTTTTTAAAAGATTTGCGGATAGGCTCTTGCTTGCGGTTTGAAGATAAACTAAACTTTTGTTACGTTTCTGTTTTCGATTAAGGTGAGATCACTATGGAAAGTATATGCGTCTCTTTGATGCTCCTCTGTAGTAAAGTGGGATGGCCTCAATCATGTCTCGATCAGTTACTACACCGATGATTTTTCCTCTCTCTTCTACAGGGAGCCTGCGGATCTTCTTCTTGACCATCATTTCAATGGCCTCGTCCAAGCTTGTTTTGCTGCTGACCGTGATAAGCGGAGCGCTCATAATCCTCTCTACTGACAGCTTTTTGGGATCTAGCCCCCTATTCAAAACCTTCTGAACAAAGTCTTGCTCTGTGACTATTCCCACCGTTTGGCCTAGCATTGCATTCTCATACTTTTTTACGAGGAGAGCGCCGACTTTTTGCTTCGCCATCAAGGTGACGGCTTTGCTCACAGGGGTACCTTCCTTTACGTCGGTTGTCGGGCGCATAATCTCCTTCACTGTAACCTCCTCGGTGTCGTACATCCAGCCCTCACACATAACGTAATTTTCATCCGCTAGACCCGGCTTTCTCTTCGTGCTCACCTCAATACGGTCCTTGCTACTTTCCAGCATCATTGGAGGCTGAATATCAAAGTAAAACTTGCATATGGATTCCTTAACGATACGTTGCGTGTCGACCTTGTCACACGCTCTTAGAAGGTCGCTGACCGAGAGGAACCTCCTACTAAAGTTCTCTCTTGAGCTAAACACACTAAAGACTATTTCAGTCTCAACGCTCCTATCAGCGTTTATAAGCGTCCATATGACTCTTGAAATTGCCACAGTTTTGCCGGGCAGTTTGGTCCACTTAAAGGCGTATGGGAAATCCTTGACGGTTTCGATGTTTGGTGTGCTTACTCTATACTGTGCTCCCTTGGGTGTAAAGCTTACCTTTTCCATTCTTTTCCCACTCTTTGGTAAGGATGAAGAGATGCTTAATAAATAATTTATGCACTCTTTGTCAACCTCTTAAAATATAAAGATTTGAATAATAGAGACTGTAGTGATGACAACCGACGCTGCACCAAACCACCTCAAAAAACGTGTCTTAATTCTCGGCTGTGGCAGCGTACTCTTTGGCGACGACGGCTTTGGTCTCGCAACCGTTGAGTACATACAGAAAAACTGTGACGTTCCCGACGATGTGGATGTTATGGACGTTGGAACTGGAACAAGCAGGGTGCTTCTCGCGCTGGCTCTGAGCGAGGAAAAGCCTGAAAAAATAATTATCCTTGATGCTGTAGACTTGAGGAAGAAACCTGGAGAAATCTTCCAGATCTCCATAGAAGACCTGCCAGAGAGCAAAACTAGAAAATTCTCACCTCACCTTTTTCCACCCACAAACCTCCTAAAAGAAGTCAGAGACGGCGGCGTTGAAGTTGTCATCCTCGCGTGCCAGGTTGAGAAGATACCGGAGGTCGTTAACCCTGGCTTGTCTAAATCTGTCGAGAGGTCGGTGCCCAAGGCGGCAAAGATGGCGCTGGAACTGGCAAAAAATGGGAAAGGCTAAGAAGTTAAACCTCCAGTCTTTAAATTTGTTGGTTGCCAAGGAATGAAACGTGTTGAGAAAAGCTTTAGAGACAGTTAAGTTTGAAGAAGTGCAAAACAGGACGTTTGAAGTAATACGAGTGGTTGAGAAATTGTGCGAGTTTTGCGACAAGCCCTTGGGCAGAGAGGAAAAAGTAGTGAAGACAATTCAGATCTCTAGCTACAACGACTACAGAAACTTATTTGCGAGGGCAAAGGCACACGACCGCGTTGAGGTGGACCCGGAAGAGAACAAGATTTACCTCTACGACCATGACTATCCAGGCGACGTACATCCAAGCTGTGTAGAAAAATATGGTGAAGAACGTTAGCAAAGATAAGGAAAAATCACTTGACCTTGTAGAGATACCCGTCCTCTTTTTCGCCTGCTTCTGAAATTACACCAGCCTTTCTTAGGGCAATTATATGCCGTAGTATTTCCTTAGGAGCAATTTTTGTTGCTTCTGAAAGTTCTTTAATGGTTAATGATCCTCTTTCCTTAATCTCGCCGATAATCATCTGTCGCTGCATTTCGTCCTTCATTATGTTTCCAGTCACGGCACGGTACCGTTTTTCATCTATTTTGGGACCAACCTGTGATATCCCCATTACCCATCTAAGCCTCTCTGCCTTGAAGGCTTCAATCGCCGCGTCAGTCTTTTTCGCAAGTTTTTCTTTTTTCCGTTCGCTCAACTCAACCACCCTATTCAGTCAACGCCGCATTGATCATGGCACCTATCTGATCTAATGTGAAATGCCTTACATAAATGGCTTTAGGCGGACACGTGGCTGCACAGCCCCCGCAACCTTTGCATAAGGCTTCGTTCACCACAGCACGCTTCTTAATCTCACCGTTCTCCTTGTGTTCTTCAATCTCGATCGCTTTAAACGTACAAGGCTCCACGCACATCGCGCATCCGTCACACTTGGACAAGTCTACATAAGCAACAGTTGGCTCCAGCTCAACCTTGCCCTTGGCTAAAGGTATTGAAGCCTTAGCGGCTGCCGCGCTTCCCATAGCCGCGCTGTCAGTGATGTCTTTGGGACCCTGCGCCGTTCCAGCCAAGAAAATCCCATCTGTAGGCGTGTCCAGTGGTCTAAGTTTGGCGTGGGCCTCAGTGAAGAATCCTTCAATGCCTCTCACGATTTTCAGCATGGACTGTACGTCAGGGGCATCTACTTGTGGAATCATACTTACGTTCAAAACCACGAGGTCAGCGGGTATGGCTAGAGTTTCGTTGTTTGTCAATACATCTTGAACGGTGACGACGAGGTCGTCTGGGTTGCCTGAAACCACGGGTGGCGCTTCAGGCCTGTATTTCATGAAGAGAACTCCGGATTCTCCAGCCTTTCTATAGTAGTCTTCGTGTCCCTTTCCAAAGGTTCGTATATCGCGATAAAGATAATAAACTCGAGTGGCAGGGTATTTTTCTTTTATTTCCAGGGCGTTGTTGATGCCAGCCATGCAACACACGCGGGAGCAGTACCTATGGAGCTGCTGGTCTTCTTTGACTGGCTTGTAAACTTCGGGCTCTTGTCTTGCGCCGACGCAGGAAATGAACACTACGCTTTTGGGCGGGGAGCCATTGAACAGCAACTGACCCTTTGTCGGCCCGTTTTCGTTCAAGAGTCTTTCCAGCTGTGCTGTCGTTATTACATTCTCATACACTTTGTAGCCATATTCGCCTTCCGGAGGGTCGTACAGGTCGTGACCCGTAGCGGCAATGATGGTTCCCACATCCGCTTCTATTTCCTTTGTTTGTTCTTCAAGATCAATTGCTCCTTTCTCACAGACCTCCACGCACTTTCCGCATTTGTCGCAGTTTTTGTCATCAATAATGTATTTTCGAGGGATAGCGTCTGGGAAAGGGATGTGTATCGCCTTTCTTTTGCCCAAGCCGTAGTCAAATTCATTCAAGACTTCGACTGGGCATATTGTCTCACATTTGCCACAAGCATCACATTTTTCAGTGATGTATCTTGGTTTTACATTTATTTTGGCCTTGAAGTTCCCTATGAAGCCGTCCACGGCGCTTACTTCAGAGTTTGTTAAGAGTTGAATTTTCGGGCTAGAAACAACCGCGTCCATCAGAGGCTTCAAAACGTCTAGGGCATGCTCACCGGTTGGATACAGTACGTTTAGCTGAGCCATCCTGCCGCCGATGCTAGGTGCTTTTTCAACCAGACAGACATCGAAACCTCTCTCAGCTAGGTCTAAGGCGGTTCTTATGCCAGCCACACCGGCTCCAATCACGAGGGCCCTTACCGTGACCGGCATTTCCCTTTTCTGAAGCGGTTCCAGAAGTCTGGCTCTGGCAACCGACATTCTAATTAGATCTTTAGCCTTTTTCGTGGCTCTCTGCGGTTCGTCCGGATGAACCCATGAACAGTGCTCGCGGATGTTTGTCATGTCAAAGAGGTACGGGTTTAAACCACCCTCTTCCACGACCCTTCTAAAAGTGGGTTCATGCATTCGTGGGGAACACGAGGCAACAATCACTCGGTTAAGCCCGTGCTCTTTGATGTCTTCTTTAATCATTTCTTGAGCTGGGGCGGAGCACATGTAGAGGTAGTGCTTTGCGAGGACAACATCAGGCAGTTTTTCCGCATATTTCGCAACCTCTTCAACGTCCACCACACTGGCTATGTTAACGCCGCAATGGCAGATGTACACGCCGATTTTGGGCTCTTCAGCAGACATTTTGCACTTACTCCTTCAGGAAGATCGAGGCTTTCATGGCTGCGGCGCTAGCCTGACCAACTGAGTCGGGGATATCCTTCGGACCCTCTGCTACACCAGCTGTGAATACGCCTTCTAACGAGGTCGTGACCGGATCAACCTTTGGATTGGCAGTTACAAAGAAACCGTCATCGCCAACCGGAATTGGCAGTGCCTTTTCTAGTGCATTTGTCGCGGCTGGAACCAAGCCGGTCGATAAAACAACCATGTCTACTTCTTCCTCAACGGGTTCGCCTGATTCGATGTTTTCGGCTCGGATGAACAGGTTCTTAGTCTGAGGGTCCTCAATGATTTCTGCAACCCGGCCCTTAACGTATTTAATTTTGAACTCCTTCTTAGCCCTTTGATAGAACTCCTCGAAGCCCTTGCCGAAAGCCCGGAGATCCATGTAATAGATAGTTACGTCAGTGCCGTGAACGTGTTCCTTTATCAGTTGCGCCTCTTTTGTGGCGTACATGCAGCAAACTCTGGAGCAGTAGAGGTTTCCGACTTTTTCGTCTCTAGATCCCACGCATTGTAGGAAAGCAACTCTCTTGGGTATCTTTCCGTCAGAGGGTCTCACCAGATGCCCTCCGGTGGGTCCTGAGGCGCTTAAGAGTCTTTCTAGGGCTAGGCCAGTTATCACGTTGTCGTAGACACCGTATCCGTATTCTTCCTTTCTCCTTGCGTCAAATAAATCGTAGCCGGTGGTGACGATGATCGCTCCAACTTCTATTTCAATCTCTTTGGGCTGCTGCTCAAAATCAATCGCCGCAGCTCCACACCTGTTTTTGCAAAGCTCACATTCGAAGCAACTATCTCGGTCAATCGTGTATATTAAGGGGACGGCTTGCGGGAAGGGGACATAAATTGCCTTTCGAACACCGAGTCCCTCATCAAATTCATTTGGGATTTCTACTGGGCAAAGTTCAGCGCATATGCCACAACCAGTGCACTTCTTTTCATCCACGTATCTTGGTTTTTTAACAATTTTGACCTTAAAGTTCTGTCCAGTTCGGGAAACTTTCTTCACTTCCGAATATGTAAGCAGTTGTATATTTGGGTGTCTTCCAGCATCCACCATCTTCGGCGTCATTATGCAAGCGGCGCAATCCATGGTAGGAAATGTCTTGTCCAGTTGAGCCATTCTGCCGCCGATGCTCAAGCTTTTCTCGACAAGATACACTGTAAAGCCTTGATCCGCTAAGTCTAACGCAGCCTGAATTCCTGCTATGCCTCCCCCGATGACCAATCCAGCCTTAGCCATTCTGCTAGCTCCTAAATCTGTTTCCTTAAGGGACTTGGCCCAAGTTTCTTAATTTCCGCTATCATCTCTCTAACAATTTCAGCAAATTTTCCGCCCTCTGAAGCGGAAACCCATTCAAGCCGGAGTCTTCTGGGATCGATTCCGATACCCTCTAATATCTTCTTCAAGAATTCAACTCTCTTCTCAGCTGCATAATTCCCAGTGATGTAGTGGCAATCTCCCGGGTGGCACCCAGTTACTAGAACACCATCGGCACCGCCGGACCGAAAAGCCTCGAGAATATGGACTGGATCCACCCTCCCACTGCACATCGTGCGGATAACCCGTATGTTGGTTGGATATGAAATTCGACTAACGCCAGCTAGATCTGCGCCAGCATAGCTACACCAGTTGCATAAGAACCCGATGATTTTCGGTTCAAATTCTCTAGACATTTCATTACACCTTTCTATGTCGCGGGAATTTCCGGGGCGAAGGCAGTCCTAATCGCGGCTAGTATTTGATCATCTGTGAAATGTCTCATCGTAATAGCGCGTCGTAGGCAAGCCGCAGCACAGACCCCACAGCCCTTACAAAGAGCTTCTATTACTGTTGATTTTCCTTCCTCAATTTTATGCGCCCCATAGGGACAAAGCTTTTCACAAAGTCTGCAACCAACACATAAGTCTGTGTTTACAACTGCTGTGATAGCTTCAGTTCTCACTCTTCTGTTTGCCATCGGAGTAGCTGCCCTAGACGCCACCGCATATGCTTGAGCTACGCTTTCACCTACATCCTTAGGGCCGTGGGCTGTACCGCAAACGTATATACCATCTGTTGCGAAATCAACAGGTCTCAGCTTCACATGGGCCTCTAGGAAGAATCCATCTGAGCCCAATGGTACCTTAAAAATCTTAGATAAGTCTTTTCCATCTTCTTGTTGCACCAGAGGTGTTGACAGGACCACTAAGTCGCACTCAAGTTCAGTTTCCTTACCAAGCAGTGCATGATAGACCTTAACCTTAAACTTCCCATCGGGCCCAGCAACAACTTCTGCAGGGCGTTCTTTACTGTAGTTTATGAACTTTATACCCGCCTCTCGGGCGCTTCTGTGGTGTTCCTCGTAATCCTTACCATAGGTTTGAAGATCTTGGTAAAGGATATATACCTCAGCATTCGGGTACCATTCCTTGATGAGTTTGGCGTTCTTAACAGCCACCATGCAACAAATTCTGGAACAATAGGCTCTGCCCTCTTCCTCCCTTGCCCCCACGCACTGGATCATGACAACTTTTTCAGGCCTAACTAGTCGGTTCATGGCTGACTTTCCTCGCTTAAGGATTTGCTCTAACTGCAGCTGCGTAATCACCCTCTCGTACTTGTCATATCCGTATCTACCCACCGGCTCAAACTCTGCTGCTCCTGTTGCTATAATTACTGTGCCGACCTTGAACTTGCTCTCTTCCTTATCCTTCCTTAAGACTGTAATTTCGAAGCTACCGATGTATCCCTCGACATTTTTAATGGTTGCCGATGTGAGTATCTTGATGCCCTTGTGGCTCTTGGCGGCTTCGACGACGGATTTTAGGACATTTGAGGCGTCCTCACCCGTTGGGTACAATCTGTAAAGTTTTCTTAAAATCCCGCCGATTTCAGCCTCTTTTTCGATTAGATAAACCTTGAAGCCTTGATTAGCTAAGCATAGAGCAGCCGTGATTCCAGAAATGCCACCGCCTACGACTGAAGCAGATGGATCTACGTCCACTTCTATCTCTTCCTGTGGTTCGAGGAAAAAAGCCCTGGTTACAGCCATTCTAACTATGTCTTTAGCCTTTTCGGTGGCTTTATCTGGCTCACGCATATGAACCCAAGAACAATGCTCTCGGATATTCGCTAACTCGAATAGATATGGATTTACGCCTGCGTCCACGCATGCCGATCTGAATAATGGTTCGTGAGTCCTAGGAGTGCAGGAGGCAACGACGACTCTATTGAGTTTTTTTAGCTTTATCGCTTCTTTGATAGAATCTATTCCCTCAGCGGAACATGTATATAGGTTATCTTCTGAGTAAACGACGCCCGGCAATGCCTGAGCGTACTTCACAACCTCCGGGACATTAACTACGCCACCAATGTTGATGCCGCAATGACACACAAAAACGCCGATTCTCGGCTTTTCCTCTAGACGTGGCTCATTTTTCTCCATGAATCAGGCCTCCTTATGATGCATTAGCGCTAACACCTCGGCTACCCTAGCCGCAGCTCCGCTAGCCTGAGCAACCGAGTCTGGGATGTCTTTCGGCGCCTGACAATATCCACATACAAATATTCCCTGAACTGTTGCGTCAATCGGAGCGAGTAGAGGATGTCGCACTTCAAAAAAGCCGTACTCGTCAAGTTCTATCCCAGTGATCTCGGCTAATCTTCTATTATCCAGTCGAGGAACTAAAGCTGGACAGAGCACCACGAGATCTACATTTGTGAGAGTTTTTATCTCTCTCGTAAACGTATCATCATACCAGATTATGAGACTTTTCGTCTCTGGATCTTCTCTGATTTCCCCGGGCCGGCTTCTAATATATTTTACACCCCATTCATTTCTAGCTCTGTCAACGAATTCTTGAAAGCCCTTTCCGAAAGCTCTTAGTTCATTGTAGAAAATGTAAACCTCAGCCTCAGGATCGTGTTCTCTAATTATTAGCGCTTCCTTGGTAGCGTACATGCAACAGACGCTTGAGCAAAACGGACTGCCTAACTTCAAACTTCTCGAGCCGACACATTGAATAAAAGCTATCCTTTTGGGGATCTTTCCATCAGAAGGTCTTATTAGGTGTCCTCCAACCGGGCCAGATGCACAGATCCAACGCTCAAATTCTAAGGCTGTTAAAACGTTTTTATGCCTCTTATAACCGTATTCCTTAATCTCGGAAGGATTGTACTGATCGAAGCCAGTCGCAATGATTATTGCCCCGACGTTTAACTCAACTTCTTTTGGTTGCTGCTGTAGATCGACCGCGCCAGCTTTGCACATCTTTCCGCAGAGCCCACATTCTAAGCAATTATCTTTATCAATCGTTACTAGTCTCGGCACCGCTTGGGGGAAGGGCATATAGATGGCTTTTCGCATTCCAAGGTTCATGTCGAATTCGTTTGGAACTTCCATTGGACAGTGTTCAGTACACACACCACAACCATTACATTTTGTTTCATCCACGTATCTAGGCTTCTTTAATACTGTCACCCTGAAATTACCAGTTGAACCTCTAACCTCTTTGACTTCGGAGTAGGTAAGCAATTGGATATTAGGGTGACGGTAACATTCAATCATTTTCGGGGCTAGTATGCAGATTGAACAATCCATGGTAGGAAAGGTCTTGTCTAACTGAGCCATTCTTCCTCCAATACTAGGAGATTTGTCTAAAAGGTACGCTTGGAATCCGCGGTTAGCGAGATCCAGCGATGCTTGAATACCCGCGATGCCCCCGCCAATAACTAGAACGGAAGGTTTTTCGCTCAACAGTTGCATCTCCATTAAGTCTTTATCAAATTCATCGCCCTTGCGACAAGTACGGAGAGATCGGATGTTTCAATGGTGACTTCCTTGGGTTTTACAGGTAATTTTTCTTTCATGGCACAATTGAGATGGATCTGACATTTTGGGCACGCTGTTATTAACAAATCGGCGGTAGTCCTTTTTGCCTCCTTTAACCTTTCCATCTGTATTTGCTTTGAGTGTTTGCCGCAAGCCATCCATGCGCTGACTCCGCAGCAAAGCGCACCTTCTCTATTTCTTTCCATTTCCACCAATTCTACGCCAGGAATGCTGGCTATGACTCTTCGAGGCGGATCGTATACGCCCATGTGTCTACCGAGCCTGCATGGGTCTTGGTATGATACTTTTTTGTCAAATTTCCCCGCGAACTTAATCTTACCCTTGTCAATTAATTCAGCTAGAAACTCTGATGCATGTAGGACCTCAAAGTTGGGGTTGCCAAATAGTTTGGCATAATCTAGCTTAAGAGTCCGATAGCATTCAGAGCACGTTGTGATTACCTTGGTTGCGTGACTTTTCTTTATTGCGGCGATGTTAATCTTTGCTAGTTTCTCAAAGTGTTCAGAATCTCCTGCAAAAGACAGGTCGTGTCCACAACATCTTTCGTTTTTTAGTAACACCGGTTTTATCCCGGCTCTATTAAGAATATTTATCATACTTTGGGCGATCTCGACGTTTTTCACATTGATGTCACTAAAAACCGCGTCGAAATACGGCAGGCAACCAACAAAATAGAGTATCTCTCCATTTTTAGCAATCTTGGCGCCCTCTGGAATCCAGTTCAGCCTGTTTTGTTTGATCTTCGGTCTCGCCATGAGTCTGGATAAAGCTGGAAGTAGGCTCCCATGAGCGCAATTCCCCGTTATTCCATATGTAGTTGCTTTAGTCCTGTAAGTCCTAATGAGTTCGTCGTATTCTATGTCCAGTGGGCATCTTTCGCGACATAAGTAACATGTTAGACATGACCATAAGCCTTTATCTAACAAGACATCCTGATCTAATCCCATCAAAGCTTTTTCAACAGCAAGCCTTGGAGAAGCATCTGGATCGATTCTTGTTATGGGGCAGTTACTAGAACATTTGCCGCATTCTTGGCAGTACAAGGCTTTTGTTCTCTCGAGAACATCATGAATCGATTCCTTCGAACCCACCTGACGCGATTTAGTTTTGTCATTCATTTTCAGAGGACTTTGCTCTCCCCTACGCAGTTTTTCCGTGAAGTCTTTAATCACGTGAGCAAATTTCTCTCCCTCAGCCGCTGAAATCCACTCTAGACGTAGCCTTTCAGAGCCGATTCCGAGTAAATCTAAAATTTTCTTGGTTTGCTCTACTCTTTTCTCCGCGTGCTGGTTTCCGATTCCATAATGACAGTCTCCTGGATGGCAACCGGCTACCAAAACACCATCTGCTCCCATCTCAAAAGCTCTTAGTATGAAGGTTGGCTCCACCCTACCACTACACATAACCCTGATTATCCGAATATTCGGTGGATATGCAATTCGACTAGTCCCAGCTAAATCTGCACCCGCATAACCACACCAATTACATAAAAATCCGACAATTCTCGGTTCTGCCAACAACTAGATTCCTCCAAAACGCTATTTTAGAGCAGCCTCCACCATTGCGTAGATTTGCTTCTTCGTGAAATGTCTCATAGTTATTGCTCCTGTTGGGCAAGTGACAGAACAAGTTCCACAACCTTTACATGATATCTCTTTCACTTGAGCGCTTAGCACGTTTGGCGCGACTTCCTCAATCTCGATGGCATTGAATACACATACTTCCTCGCACCTACCGCATCCTCTGCACAAATCTGAATTGACGATAGCTGTGAGGGCCTCTGTTCTCATTCTCTTGTTAGCCAATAAGATAGATGCCCTTGCTGCGGCAGCCTTAGCCGATATTATGGATTCTG
>CAYGCU010000007.1:0-16349 GCA_964348475.1 uncultured Candidatus Bathyarchaeia archaeon | reverse complement strand
GCTGAAAGAGGGAACCATATACTCTCCCAAAGAGGGATACCTAAAGAAGACCTAGCTAAAAGGGCGCAAGCCTTGAATATCAAAGAACTGGCGATACCAGAATCAGCAAAACAAATCATAATCAAGTCAGGAATCACCGAGCTCTATCCTCCCCAAGAAGAGGCCATACACGCTGGAGCTCTAGAAGGAAAAAACCTCATTCTGGCGAGCCCCACAGCCTCAGGCAAAACCCTCATCGCGGAGTTCTGCGCCCTCAAACACATGCTGGAAAAAAACGGAAAAGTCCTCTATCTCACACCTCTACGAGCGCTGGCCAGCGAAAAATACGAGGACCTCAAAAAGTACACAACCATCAGAAAGAAGAGTGGAAGAAAAGTTAGCGTAGGCATCAGCACCGGCGACTACGACAGCTCTGACCCATGGCTCGAGAGATACGACATCATCGTCACCACGAATGAAAAAGCGGACTCACTGCTGAGACACCGAGCACGTTGGATCGACGAAATCTCTCTCATAGTTGCGGACGAGGTGCACCTGCTCAACGATGCTGAGCGCGGTCCCACCCTAGAAGTGGTGCTCGCCCGCCTCATGCAGGTAAACCCAGACGCTCAGCTCCTAGCCCTGAGCGCCACCGTGAAAAACGCAGAGGAGGCGGCTGAGTGGCTGAAAGCTGGCTACGTCGCCACTGAGTGGAGACCTGTGGTCCTGAAGGAGGGTGTGCTCCTGCAAAACGAGGTTCACTTCAAGGACGGAGGGGCCCGCAAAATAGAGAAGCCGACCAAGAACCCGGCCATAAACCTTGCGGTACACATGGTGCAGTCTGGCGGACAGGCCCTCATCTTTGCAGGAACTAGGAGAAACTCGGTTAGCTTGGCCAAAAAAGCTGCGACGGGCATGAAAACCGTCCTGTCCAAACCCGTAAAACGCTCGTTAACGCGGATCGCTGGGCAAGTTCGTGCATCGGGTGAGCGAACAAGGATAAGCGAGTTATTGGCTGAGCTTATCCAGCAGGGAACCGCCTTCCATCACGCCGGATTGAGTGGTGCCCACCGTAGGATCATTGAAGACGCCTTTCGAGAAGGAAAGATCAAGGTCTTAACTGCTACTCCCACGCTGGCCTTTGGGGTAAACTTGCCCGCTAGGATGGTGGTTATCCACGACTACCGAAGGTATGAGCCTGGATACGGATACTACCCAATTGCGGTACTGGAATACAAACAGATGGCTGGTAGAGCTGGAAGGCCCCGCTACGACAAGATCGGAGAGGCACTTCTCGTCGCCAAGACGGAGGACGAACGCGACTACCTGATGGAGAGCTATGTTCTGGCTGAGCCGGAGAGGATATGGTCTAAGCTGGGGGTAGAGCGCATTCTTCGTTCCCACGTATTAGCCACCATTGCGGCCGACTTCGCCCACACCGAACAGGGAATATACGACTTCTTCGGCAAAACCTTCTATGCCTATCAGTATGACCCTCAAGCCATAAAAGGAGTCATCGCTAGAACTCTGAAGTTTCTTTTCGAAGAGAATATGATCGAAGTGAGCGGTGAGAACGTCTACGCCACAAAGTTTGGAAGAAGGGTTTCGGAACTGTACATCGACCCGGTTTCCGCGGTTATGATCCGAGACGCCCTTTTGAGTAGAGCGCCGCGACTAACCGACATCAGCTTCCTACACATGATTGCCCGCACACCCGACATGTTTCCAAAGCTTCGACCCTACTCCAGAGAGATCGATGATCTGGCTTTGTTTGTGGACGAGCATCGAGAGGAGTTCATGTTTGAGGTGCCTGACGAATGGATAGACCAAATCGACTATGAAGAGTTTCTAGGCGAAGCTAAGCTGGCCTCAGTGTTGGACGCATGGATAGAAGAGATGACGGAAGACGAAACCATCGAGAGATTTCGCGTTCAGCCCGGCGACCTCTACCGCCTCATAGGAACAGCGCGATGGCTCCTGTATGCTTCACACGAGCTGGTTAGGCTGTTTGGCCACAAAGACCTTTTGCCACATGTCACAGAACTGATTGAGCGAATCAAAAAAGGTGTGAAAGCTGAACTGCTTCCACTGGTCAGGCTGGAAGGAATCGGCAGAGTGCGGGCACGCATGCTCTACAACTCTGGTCTAAAAACCATTGAGGACATAAAGAAGGTGCCGCTTGAAAAACTAACCAGCTTGCCCATGATTGGACCTAAACTTGCCAAGAAGATTAAGGAACAGATAGGCGGTTTTGTCAAGTCACGGGAGTGGAAGAAACTGAAGAGGGGAAAGGAGTGGGAGCAAAAGGCTCTAACCGGATATTCCCGAAAATCCGAGTGAAACCTATTCAGCCCATGGTACGGCGAGGAAGGTCTCGGTGTGAAGAGTGTCCTGAAGCCATCTAACGAATTTCGTTGCGGTTGTTTCGTCTGGTGCTTCAAATATAAAGATGGCATCGTATCTTCCGAACAAGCTGTAGCGGGCTTTGAGTTTGATTTCAGGCGGAATGGCCTTGGGTAGTCCTTTCGTCGCCTTAATTGCGTCCTCAAACTTCCCTGAACGAACTGTGCACAGGGTAACGAAAATCAAATCGTTTTCACCTCCCCTTTTCCGTTGAATAACTACTAATGCTAATGATGTTGTTGAAGAATTTTTTCTATTTCTCAGTTAACTCCCTAGCTTTTTTTCTTGTTTCGTCTTTTGGACGGCTAGATCAACTTGTTCTATCGCTGTGCCCAGGTAGTTTCGCGGGTCCAACACTTCATCAATTTCTCTTTCACTCAGCGTTCTCTGGACAGCGTCGTTTTTTAGAAGCGTCTCCTTGAAGAGCTGCTTTTGAACTTCGCTTTTTATCGCTAGGCGTCGAATGAGCTCGTGAGCTTTTTGGCGGTCCATACCCTTCCTCGTGAGCGCCATCATTACAGCCTCAGACATGGTTCGCCCCTGCGTAAGTTCTAAGTTCATCTTCATCCTTTCCTCGTCCACCCACAGGTCTTTCAAAACGTTCGTCATTAGGACCAGCATGTAGTCTGTGAGGATGCAGGCTTCAGGGATGATGAACCGCTCCGCAGAGGACTGCGTCAAGTCCCGTTCGTGCCAAGTCGGAACGTTCTCTAGAGCTGGTCCAACCAAGCTCCTCATGACCTTCGCTAGTCCGGAAACCCTTTCACAGGTTATTGGGTTGCGCTTGTGCGGCATTGTGGAACTGCCCACCTGTCGTTTTCGCTCGAATGGCTCGGAAACTTCCCCTATTTCCGGTCTCTGCAGCTCTCGAATCTCGACTGCCATCTTGTCCAGCGTAGACGTGATCATAGCGAGGACGCAAACAAGCTCCGCATAACGGTCTCTCTGCACGATTTGAGTAGAAATCTGCGCCGGCTTGACACTCAACCTCTCCATTACGAGCTGTTGTATCCTTATTGCGCGAGGGCCCAAGCCCGCTTGAGTTCCAACCGCTCCACTCATCTTCCCAACCAACACGCGTTCGCGGCACTCACGCAGTCTCTCAAGGTGTCGAGCAGTTTCTCTCATCCAAACTGCAAACTTGAAGCCAAGCGTGATGGGTAACGCGTGTTGTCCGTGGGTTCTGCCGATCATGATTGTTTCCTTGTATTGTTCCGTTTTTTCCACCAGCACCGCCTCGAGGTCGTTAAGTCTCTTTTCAATCAGGTCGAGAGCGTCTCTGAGTTGAAGAGCCATGGCAGTGTCCAAGATGTCGGAGCTCGTTGCTCCTAGATGAACGTAAGCTCCGCTAGGGCCGCACGCTTCAGCCAATGCTCGAACCAGCGCCATCACATCATGCTTGATTTCTCGCTCGATCTCTTTTACGCGGCTTAGCTTAACCTGCTCAACTGATGCTGTCCTCACAATTTTTTTAGCGTCTTCAGATGGGATGTTTCCCGATTTGCCGTGCGCCCAAGCTAGAGCGGCCTCCACGTCCAGCATCCTCTGAAGCTTGTTCTCTTCATCAAAGATTCTCCGCATCTCCTTTGTTCCGTAGCGGCCGGTGTCGATTGGAAGAATGGGCAATCCTGCTCTCCTCCGCAACGATATTTAGCAGTGTGCTTAGACATTAGCTTTTTTATAGTTAGAAAACTTTTGGTGCGCGCGCGCACGCGTGAATCCAATTAAAGAAACATTAAAACAACTGGTCTTCTTTTAACACGTATCCATAACCAAACCGTCTCTCAACTGGAGAATCTGAAACCAATGGGCGCAATGGCAACTGCCCTAGATAGGAAAGATGAAAACGTTGTTCCAAAAGTAGCTGCCATGCTCAAGGAGTTAACCCATCGAGGAGCCGACGCTCACGGAGTCGCCACACCAAACTCAGTGAGAATAGCCAGATCAATCGAAGAACTGTCACTTGAAAACATCAACTCAACCGTTGCCTTAGGTCAGAACCTATCCAAAGTTGTTTTGAGGGATCGCCCGCAACCAGTTCTGGGCGACGACTTTGCACTGGTCTTTGAAGGCCGACTGTTTCCAACCCCCAACGTGTCCGAGGTCGACCATGTTGCGAAGAGACTTAGGGGCAATCCTCAGAAAAAGGCCGGAGACATCATCGAGGAGCTTGATGGGTCATACACGTTTGCCATAGCGCAGGCAAAACATGTGATCGTTGGCCGAGACAGCTTAGGAGCAAACCCACTCTACTACGGCGCAAACAGAACAACCTTTGCTGCAGCATCTGAGCAAAAAGCTCTATGGGCGCTTGGAATAAACAACGTGAAGTCGTTTCCCCCAGGAAACTTAGCGGTGATCAGCACTCAAGGCTTCGCCTTCCAACCGATAAAAACCATGGTGCAGCCTCCCATCAAGTCCATGAAAATGGAAACAGCAGCCAAACGTCTCCACGAACTTTTGCTGGAATCCATAAGAGAGAGAGTTTCCGATGTTGAAGAGCTGGCGGTAGCCTTCTCAGGTGGATTGGACAGCAGCGTCATTGCAGCGTTGGCTAAAACCTGTGAAACAGACGTTCACCTCGTCTCAGTGGGGTTGAAGGATCAGTCTGAGATTCGACACATAAAAGCCGCAGCTGAGGCACTGGAACTGCCTCTTCACCTCCAAACATACACAATTAGCGATGTTGAACATGTTCTCGCCAAGGTTTTATGGCTAATCGAAGAACCTGACGCGGTAAAGGTTAGCATTGCTATCCCCTTTTATTGGACAGCTGAGGTTGCGTCAAAGCTGGGATACAAGGTTCTGTTGGCTGGACAAGGAAGCGACGAACTTTTCGGAGGTTATCAAAGGTATCTAAGAGTCTACGCGCGATCCGGCGCTGCGGCTGTTCAGCAAGCTATGCACCGTGACGTAGCCCTGTCCTATGAGATGAATCTTCAAAGGGACAATCAGACTTGCTCCTTTCACCAAGTGGAGCTGCGGCTCCCGTTTCTAGATCGTGAAGTTGTGCATTTCTCTCTGAGTCTGCCTCTGCGCCTCAAGATCGAATCTGCGGAAGACCGCTTGCGAAAGAGGGTGTTGCGGCGGACGGCTCAAAACCTTGGTTTACCCTCCTTCATCCGGAATAAGCCAAAGAAGGCTATTCAGTACGCAACCGGTGTGGATAAGGCTCTTCGAAGATTGGCGAAGGGGGAAGGTTTAAGCCTGCGGGAGTACGTTAGGAAGGTCTTCCGAAAAGTTTATCCAAGCGTGAGAGGGTGAAAGTGAAAAAAACAGCCGTCTTATTCACTCCAAAATATTTAGATCACAATCCAGGGCGCGACCATCCTGAATCGCCTGACCGCCTAAGGGCAATAATGAAGGAGCTGAAGGAAAGCGGTATCTTCGAATCTGGAAAATGCTCGCTTGTTGAGCCTGAACCTGCCAGCGTCGCTGATGTGGAGCTCGTTCACGAGACCGATTACGTTCGACTTGTTGAGGAGTATTGCTCGTTTGGCGGCGGCCTCCTCGACCTCGGTGACACGTTGGTCGGCCCAGAAAGCTACGAAACGGCTCTTCACGCAGTTGGGGGGACAATTGGGGCGGTTGACCTCGTTATGGCTGGGGAGTTCCAGAACGCCTTTGCAATGGTTCGTCCTCCTGGTCATCACGCTGGCCCCGACTATGCTATGGGGTTCTGCCTCTTCAACAACGTTGCTGTAGCTGCTGTCCACCTTCTTCGCGATTCACATCTCAAGCGTCTTCTGATTTTGGATGTAGACGCCCATCACGGGAATGCAACTCAGGAAATCTTCTACGAAACCGATAGTGTTCTCTATGTGAGCTTACATCAGGACCCCACAGAATTTCCCGGAACAGGCTTTGTAGACGAAATAGGGAAGGAAAAAGGGTTAGGGTACACGGTAAACATTCCGCTTCCCTACGGAACTGACGATCAAGCCTATCTTAGAGCATTCAACCACATCGTAGTTCCAGTCATTCAACAGTACAAACCGCAGTTCATCCTAGTTTCCACAGGCTTTGACGCGCATTACACGGATCCGGTTGCAAGCCTTTCCGTCTCCTCCTCCACCTATCTCAAAATCTTTGAAAAAGTGTTGAACTTGGCGTCTCAATTCTGTATGGGAAAGACCGTGGGGGTCCTAGAAGGCGGCTACAGCCTTAGCTATCTTGGAAAAATGACGGCTGGAGTAGTTGGAAGGATGGCTGGCATCGCGTACACTGTTCGAGATAAACATCCCGCTGCAACGCCTGAAATACGGAGACAGGCTGAGAAAACCATAGGAGAGGTTAAGCGCACTCAATCCTCCTTTTGGGACCTGTGAAGACGACTCTTATTCTACAGCGTCTAAATGGAGGATAGGAAGCATCTTATTCAATGATCTCGATGGCAGCGTTGGGACACTGTACCTCGCACGCTCTGCAGACAAGGCATTCATCGAGGTTTATGACAACCGATTTCTCATCTTTAATCTCAAGGACTTCTACAGGGCAAGTGTCTACGCAGGTTCCACATCCATCACACTTTTCAAGGTCTATCTTGATCTCCACCATGAAGTGTCACCCTCCTTTTGAATCCTTATGAAGTGAACTATCCACAATAAAAGCGTTTTTGTGCTAGCGCACTCCGTACCAGCCTAGAAACGGATTCGTAAAGGTATACGTTTGTATGCGCGCGCATGGCATTTACTCCTGATTTTGAGCGTATCCAAGGAGGTCAAGATAGAGTTCTGTTCTCCTATCCGATATGATATTGTTGAACTCGTTGAGTTGCTTTGCCTTTATCGCCTCGGTAATGTCTATGTCTACAGTTAGTACACTTTCCTGTTCTTCAAGTTTCTTAGCAAGAATTTTTCCTTGAGGATTTATAATCTGGCTATGTCCGACGAAACTAATGCCTCTTTCTTTTCCAACCAAATTCGCGGCTCCTATGAATATCGCGTTCTCCGCACTTCTAACCTGGTTTATCAGCATGTCAAAGGCTTGTTGAGTGGCTGTTGGTTGGCAAACAACGTCAGCACCGATTCTCGTGAGGATTCTCGTTGTTTCAGGAAAATAATTGTCATAGCATATCATGACTCCTATTTTTCCTAACGGAGTGTCGAAAACTTTGAAGCGGTTTCCAGCCCTAAACCAGATTTTTTCCTTATGCCAGAGATGAACTTTTCTGTATGTTCCTACGTAGCCTTCTGGACCTATCATGACCGCTGAATTGTAAAGTAAGTTGCCAGCGCTTTCGCACAATCCTCCAACCAAATAAACATTATTTTCCTCGGAAAATTCAACCCACCTTCTTGTGGTCAATCCGTTCGGTATGGGTTCAGAAACTGAGTTTGCTTCTTTAAGGCTTTTGAAATTGTATCCTGACGTGCAAAGTTCCGGCAATACTATAAGCTCTGCTTTTTCACGGACAGCTTGTTCCAACAGTTCAACAGTTCTGGAAATATTACGCTCTTTATCTAATGTCTTCGAAGCCATCTGAATAACTGCCATCCTTACTACTTTCCCGTGCATGAAAGACACCAGTATGAGAGATATCTGCCGTGTACAAGACTTTATAGTTTGTTTGCGCCCGCGTAGTTCCTTAAGTCGGCAAAGCCTTCTCCAATTCTGATTTTCTAATCAGTTCTTTGTCTCGCGCGCGCATACAAACGTATACCTTTACGAAGCCGTTGTTGTGCTAGCGGATTTCTTCTCGAAGTCTCAGAAGCGCTGAATCGATGGTTGTCCTCGCCCTGTCCCTCCGCCGGTGATACCCGTGAAGAAGCCTGCGATAAGCCTCAGCGGAGACTTCGCCACGTCGATATCGACTCTTCACCCTTCGAATGTCCGTTTCAACCCCCTCCAACTCGGTTTCAGCGACCTCGATTTGTCTCATTATGTCGGCGTATCGTGGACCCGCTGTCCGTATTTTCTGCCGGAAACCAGTCAGATCCCGAGATAAAACTGAAACGCGGCTTTCAAGGGTTCTCTTCCGCACTCTATACCGTCTTCTAGATATCTTTCCTCTTCGCGCCTGCCGCTCTATCAGTTCAAGCTCTCGGAGAACTCTCGTTTTCTCTCCATACTTGTCAACGAAGCTTCGGAGGTCCTTTGCAGGAACGGGAACCATTGGAACCGCAGGCTTAGGAGCACGCCAGACAGCGGCTATGGCTGCCACAACAGCGGCTAATATTCCTATCCAGAGGGTGGGACGGAAGGACGCCCAAAAAACGAAGTGTGTATATTTGAAGTCAAAGTTGAGATCGTGGAAAGGCGTAGCGTTGCGGAAGACGAAGGTTACGGTTTCTTGAAACACGTTTTTCTGAACGTTATGGGGGTTTACTGTTGCGTTTGTGTATTCAGCGCCCTCCGGCAGCGTTACGGTGACTGTTAATTTGCGTATCGCCCAGTCGAAGTGTTCAAAGAAGGTGAAGCTCAGTTTAAAGTCGCGTCCACCGTACTGACCAACGTACTTTTTCCGCGGAAGCTGATAGGCCACCGTAAACTTTCCTGCTTCATCCTTTTCTAAGGCAGTTCTGAGACGTATCGTTGATTCTTCCCCTTCTAAGGAAACTAAAAGATCGGCTGAAACATCCCGTGCGGAAACGTCGTAGGCGTCCTGAGGCAGCCGTATTTTTATTTCGGAAAGGGTTTCCGCAGCTTTGTTAGTTATGTGATACAAGTCGGATAGGAACATGTTTCCCCACTGATCTAACGTTATCTCTCGCTTTATCTCGTTGGCTTCAATTATTGGGGAGGCATCGGATTTGACAAAGCTTAACGTGCCAGGCTCATCGGTGAAGCTTTTGAGGGGACTTTTCGTGTGGTTCAAGACTATACGAGTGTCCACGGTGGTTACATTGAAAGTGTGGGAACTCTTTCTCGTGTAGTTGGCGTTGCTTGGAAGAATGACCGTTACATTGCATGTGTCGGCTTCTTGGACTAGACTAGGGTACATAGGGAAATTAACGTCAAAGTCGGTTGCGCCCGGTTGGGAGGTAAGATTTGAGAAGACGTAGGTCACCGTAAATCCGTAGGATCCACCGTCGCTTATGTTCACTGGAGTGCCAAAGACTACGTTTATTCCGTAGAAGCCAATTCTTCCCAACCCAACGTCGAGGGCCACGACATGCCGTGTGTTAGGGTTTGAGGCGTCATAGGCGAATGAGTAGTCGAGGTTGGAGCCGTACTGGAAGGGAAATCCCATCGAGAAATTTTGTAGTAATTCTTCACTTTCGCTGGTTGCGGACAGCTTGATGGTGTCGTTGATGATAACCAGTCCTCCATCTCGAACCTCCACTGCATGATCTACTTGGTTCACTTGAAAATTTGCGGAAGATGAGGGTGTTGCGCCAACGCTGGGAGAGGCAATGATTGACAGCAGGAGGAGAAGACATAACGAGAGTAAAAGCGGTGATAACGACACTCTCTTCAAACGGAACACCACGCTAACCATCAAGTCCTTCTATTTGTTTTGCGTATCTATTTTCAATCATCCTTATTTGCTTTTGGAAAAGTTTGTCAGCTTCTTATCATTCAACTCAACAAGATGGGGACCACGCTGCGGTCCCAGCGGGCACCTGGTCTCAGAAAGTGCCACTTGTCTCTTCTTCGTATTAATTTGGACACCTTGTTCAAGCGTCAATAAATGAGTGGGTGAGACATTATTCTTTGAGCAAAAATTCTTGTTTACCGGACCATTCAGCATCCGTCTTAGAAGGGGTCTTGTTTGAGGTAATAGTCCTCCTCTTTCTTTGATCCGAAGCTTCTTACGCCCTTCTCCTTTAGCTGTTTCCTGAGCCTCTGAGCATACTCGCGACTGACTTCCCCTCTTTTCTCCATGTAGCTGACGATTTCTTCTGCCTGCTCCTCGTTGTCGCATCGGCGTATGAAGTCGATTACGTCCGGCATGTACCTCGCAAACTTCTTTGAAGAAGCCTTCTCTCCGATTTGGAGGTCTGATCGAACTGAGGTTATCGCTATCTTGTGTTCTCGACCCTCCAGTTCCTCTGCTAGGTGTGGGAACATCTTCCTGAACCGTTTCTTGTCGATTTTCATTCTGGTTCAGCCTCACACGCGTGATGCTGCTTCTCTTCGTGCACGCTCATTTTCTTCTATGAGAAAACGTCTATTTAAGCCGATGTGAATGTGATCCCAAGGCAACGACTCACCCACCTCTTTACTTCGCGTATACCTCTCCAACGAGACCTTACACTCTCTCAATGCTCGCCGCCACGCACCCAGACCCCCACCGTAATGGGCGGTAAGCTCCACAACCCTGCCAACCTCTCGGTCACCTAGAGAAAGGAATGTCTGAATCTGAGCGCGGCGGGGGTCTAAGCGGCTCATCCTGAAACGTCGGTCTCCTCTGAGCCGCTCCTTCAACAATCGTAGACATCTTCTTATGTAGGGGATGGGCGCGAATGCCTCCCACTGAAACGGCGTGTGAGGCTTGGGAATGAAAGGATTAATGCTGAGGTGTATGGACTGGGGACCATACCCGAGATCGGCGATGCGTTTCGACAGCCGCGCGATAGCCTCGATCTCCTCAGGTGTTTCTCCGGGCAAGCCGATTACAAAGTACATTTTTAGGCGCCTAACTCCATGTTGCAAAAGTGTTTTAGCCGCGTTAACTATTTGCTCATCATTCATGGTCTTTTTAATGATGGTTCGCATGTGTGGAGTAGGGCCGTCAGGGGCTAAGGATATCCTCCGTTGTCTTCCCTTAGCCAGCGACTTAGCTAATCGCTCGGTGACTGCCACTGCCAGTATTGAAGGGATGGAAAGCTCTAGCCTGCGTGAGACGATTGATTCGCAGATGTCTTCGAGCCTAGAGTGGTCGGATAGACCTGACCCGATGAGTGAGACTTTTTTCACTCGCGTGTAATGTATGCCCATGTCCAGTATCTCCTCGATCTTGGCTAGACTTCTCTCTCGCTTTGGATGTCCAATGTGTCCGATGAGGCAGAAGCGGCAGCATCGGTTACACCCCCGAACAGCCTCGACTATGAATGTTTTCCCAAAGACAGGCATGTAGGGGCTTCGATGATCAACCAGAGGAACCTGCTGCGCCACTGGACAAGGGGCTTCGTTGAGGTCCTTAACCCATACACGATCCACAGGATTCGAAACGGCGGACACGTACACTCCTTTCAAGTCAGCGAACTCTTCAATCCGCTTCGCTGGCTTTTCAAACTCCTTGATGCGATCTATTAAAGGGTCTAAGATAGCTTCGGCCTCACCTATGGCGAACAAATCAACGTATTCAGCGAGAGGTTCAGGGTTTTCCACTGCGCACGGTCCGCCAGCGACAACTAGAGGATCTCTCGGGGTTCGGTCATCTCTTCTCGGTGGCACGTCGGACTCTAACAGCATGCGGATTACGTTCACGTAGTCCTGTTCGTATTGCAGAGTGAACGCAACTACGTCAAAATCTTTGAGGGGTCTGTTGGATTCGAGGCTTCGAAGAGGCTCTCTTCGAGTGGGGATAAAAAGTCTTTCACAAACTACGTCCTCTCGTGCGTTCAGCAAAGCGTACAGCAACCTGACGGTCATCCCGGTCATGCCAGTGCGATAGACATTGGGATAGCAGAGCGCGACCGTGAGATCTGCCCTTCTCCAGTCCTTTTTGATGACATTGAGTTCGGGCACGAAAGGCATCTGGGTCACAACTGAGAATGTGTGTTGATCACCATTAAACGTTATCTGAAACAATCCAAATCTAGCTACGCGTTAGTCATATGCGAGCGCGTAGCGAAGTTTAGGTCCTAGAAGCCCTTCTAGATCCCTTGTCATATCCTTCTCCGTTGTCTTCTTGGTTGACCTTCCCTCTTCTTCGTCAAAAGTTTTCATCTTCCCGGCTTGGAGACTACATAAACCAGTCGCCTTGAATCTGCTCTTCAGCAGGATTATCTGTGCGCGCTCTATTAGGTTCATCTTTTGCCCAATTGATGCAGATATTGCCTTTCCCCGAAAAGCAGAGAACGTGTGCGCGCGGGGAAAGTGGAGGCGAAAGGCGGTAAAGAGGCCGCCTCTGCATCATTTTTAGGCATCACCTATTGTGCGCGCTTGTCGGTACATTACGATGAAGCAGCTGTCACACACGTAGAAGTTTCCTTCCACTTTATCTTGTTCCGCTTGGTCTATGCAGTCTCCGCATTCTGGACAAGTAAACTTGCTCATTCTTACCCCTCAGATTCTTTGAGTTCAACTATGGCTTGTACGATTGCGCGAGAAAGCTAAGCATGACGTACGTCATATTTAAGTCTTTTCTTCAAATACGTTCACATAAACCGCATTGAATGCAAGATTTGGTGTTTACCAATTGACGTAGAAAGCCCGGTCTTGAATGTCACACCGAAATGACGTTCACTTCAACATTTCTACCTTGGCAGAAACTTCTGAAGGGGGTTCTCCGCAAGAACTCTCTTGAGCTGAGGGTAGCTCAAGCCGGTTACAAAGTCTCCGTATATTTCACATCGTTCCTTAATCTCAATTTTTTCAGGATTTCGAACGACAACTTCAACCTCGTTGCCAGAAGAGAGAATCAGATGGATGTGGAACGATGCTTCTTTTCTACCTCGCTTTGTAACGGAAAGCCACTCGGTCTTGACTATTTTGAAGCTGCTTTTCTGAAGTTCATCGAGAACGGCTTTTGGGGCTGAGGAAAACGTGACTATGTCTATGTCGCTGTTTTTGCGGGCTGTTCCCCTCCAGACACTTCCTATTAGTTTTGGGTGAAACTTTTTAAGGAGCTCCATTATTTGAAGGGCTTCTTTTCGCATTTGAAGCAGCCGTTCCTGTCTAGACTGTCCCTCCCTCTCTTCAGCGATATTGTTCAGCTCTTTTGCAACCTCACGGTTGCTGGGGAGAACCCGAACTCCTAGCGTTTTGACTGCCCTCTTTTTTGCCTGTTTGTACTCTTTTTCCTGTGACGTGTAGAGCAGAATTGCGGCTTCCCGAGCGACTCGCTTCTTCAGATCCGATGAGTGGCTGGCGCTCAAGATTCTTTCAATCCGAGTATTTTAGCAAAGGCAGAATATTGTTACGCGGCGATGGTCGGTTGAAAGGTGAGCTTGGATTTTCGGATGCCTACATGGCGCAGAGGAGCTATTTTCTTCGCTTCATTGTAGATGTCAGATGCAATTTTCTGCAGAACCACCTCTTGGACAAACTGGTCAAAAGTAAGGGCGCTTGCCTTTTCTTGAACAATTTTCCTCATTACGTCGCGTATCGCCTTTTCCTGTGAGGTTTTGATACGGACGAGCGTGAACGCACAAACCCCCAGCCTCAGTCGGTAATCGTCCTTCGTAGTGACACTGAGAATGGCGTCAACTCGCGTGGTTCTTCTTCGAACGAGGCTCCTCAAATAGTCACGGGAGTATTCGTGTCCCTTAAAGATCGTTCGGGCGGTCTTACCTTCCACATCGGTGACTTGAAAAAACATTTTCAGATACTGATGCGCAAAATCATTGGTGAGGTCGTAAAGCGTGGCGTCCACGGTCCTTCCCACCAGTTTCTCCAAATCGGCGGACGGCACGGCTCCCAGCTCAACTCCTCCGAAGTAGGCGGGAGAAACTATCACGTACCAGTCTTTGCCACGCCACTTATCCCTTACACGTTTCCTCTTCTTTGATGACACGACGATCCTCCATTGCAACTGAAAGTCTACGTGGTGATATTAAAAGTTTTAGCGTGGCTCCATCTTTTCTATTCCGCCCATGAACGGTCTCAAAACCTTGGGGATTACGACAGAACCATCCTTTTGTTGAAACTGCTCCAAGATAACCATCATTGTTCGACTGGTTGCAAGGGCCGTGTTGTTCAGGGTGTATACAAAACCAGCCGGAGCTTGCCCCTCTTTTTCTCTGAATCTTATGTTCAACCTCCTCGCTTGGTAATCCGTGCAGTTAGAATTGGAACCAACCTCCCTGTACTCTCCGTCAGACATCCAAACTTCTATGTCAAACTTCTTCGCCGCTATCATCCCAATGTCTCCAGTACAGACGTTAACAACCCTAAAGTGCAGTCCCAAGCTCTTGTAAAGGTTCTCAGCGTTCCTTTGTAACTCCTCATGAAACTTCCACGAGTCTTCTGGCAGACAGAAGATGAACTGTTCAACCTTGTTGAACTGATGCATCCTGAACAACCCCTTGGTGTATTTGCCGTGTGCACCGACTTCCTTTCTGAAACATGGACTGACTCCAACAAGTTTTATCGGCAAATTCTCCTTGTTGATGACCTCGTCCATGAAGATTGCGGCCATGGGATGTTCGCTGGTCGCTATTAGGTAGAGGTCTTCTTTCTCTATTTTGTATAGCTGATCTTCAAAGGATTCTAGATCAGTGACTCCCAGGTAGGGTTTCTTGCGCATCATGAAAGGTGGCTCTATCAGCAGATACCCACTTTTCATCATGAAGTCTATCGTGTAGTTTAGGATCGCATAGTCAAGCAGAGCCATCTCTCCTTTCAGGTAGTAGAAGCCGTGACCAGCAACCTTAGCGGCCCTCTCAGCGTCTATCAAACCTAAGTTCAGAGCGATTTCCAGATGATTTTTCGGTTCAAAATCAAATTTTGAAGGTTCACCCCAGGTTTTCACAACAACATTTTCACTTTCATCCCTGCCGACGGGAACCGACTCGTGTAGAATGTTGGGAAGCCCCAGCAAAATACGATTTGCTCTTTCCTTGTACTTCTTAACCTGCTTCTCTAACCTCTCAATTCTTTCGGGTATCTTTCGTGCTTGTTCAAGTTTTTTGCTGACGTCCTTTTCCTTCTTCTTTAGGCCTGCAATTTCGGCGGTTATCATCTTTCTTCTGTGCCTGAGTTTGTTTACCTCTGTTAACAGTTGCCTCCATTTTTTGTCGTATTCGATCAAGTCATCGAGCATCTTGAGCTTTTCAACGGTTCTTCTCTTCTCTAGATTAACCCTCACCACTTCTGGATGTTCTCGGATCAATTTTATGTCCAACATACTAAAGCGTCAGCCTCATTTCAACTGCAAACGTGCATACTATTCAATGCCGTTAGGTTTAACATGAAGTCGAATTCTAGTGTTGAGTTTTTAGCTTTATTATCCAATTTTAAGCCCTTGGCGAGGTTATTTAGAGGATTACGAAATAATAAGTTTTAGTCTCAATTTTTAGTCTCTTACACAATATACATGCATGCATGCAAACTCACAACAACTATTCATAGGACAGGTGAAAGGTTTGAGTGTAGAGGAAAGAAGACCTCCTTTAACTACATTTTTCTTATGGATTGTTGAAGTTCTGACTCTTGCTCTAACAGGCTAAGCTATAGAGGCACATCCTTCAAATGTGTTAGAGAAAATCTCTTGAATTCTCCTTCTCCAATGCTAACAATGAAACTTTGAACGTCTTCAATAAGGTCTTTCCACTCAGCTCTCAGCTGATTAATGCGTTTATGATATTCTGTGTAGTTTTTGTAAAAGGAAATACTTACTCCAGTCATACCCATGCCTTCTCCGCTAGATGCAAATACTGTGTTGGGAAACTTTTTAGTAAATTTTCTTGCATTCTCATCTGTTTCTGGAGAAAGAATTCTAGGTCTAATTCTGACAAAGTTTATAGCTAATATTTCAAAGCCCATCTTTCTAAAATCAGGAATAATCGTATAGTCCTGAATCAGTCCGTCCTGTTCAAGTTTGTGACGAGTTCTGGTAATTGTTGGCTGTGACACTCCTAGAATCTTTGCTAATTCCCTGTCACTTCTCTTGGAATCCTTCAACAATTCCAAAAGAAGCTTCGTCATTATCTTCTTCATTCATAACAACCTCTCAAATGGCTTGTCGTCAATTCAAATCAATCCTAAATAATTCTTTTGGTTCTGCCATAACTGTTTTCCGCAGTTGGGACAGAATTTTGCTTCTTCTATTACTCCTCTTTCACATTGTGGACAAATTCTAGCGCGCGCGCTTAGCTTGGCTGAAGTTAGAATATGGATTGCTGGAAGCGCCTTCC
>CAYGCU010000006.1:0-16740 GCA_964348475.1 uncultured Candidatus Bathyarchaeia archaeon | reverse complement strand
CTAACCCTTGCAGTTCCATCCAACACAGCGTTTCAATGGCAAGCGCCCAAGCAGCCCTAAACAATTCAACCCTCTGCTGTAAGTGGAACTAAATATGGATAAAAGGCTTAAGTTGTTAAAATTGACTGTCGTTTAGCTCAGAGAGCTTTTTAGGTATAAAACGCTATATCTCATGGGATACAGACAGATGACAGAGAGGCGTCTGGACGACTTCTTTACAACTGCCAAGGCTGCAAAAGAGGAGCAAAGGAAGCCTTCTTTCTCCCCACAGATGACACCTCCGGAAAGCAGACACGTTGTTTTCCAGTCTATGGCACCCAGAGACTTGCCTCCATCCTACTTTGTGTCCGCCACCTATGACGGTGAAAAGGGGTCTGCTTGCATCAAACTCTACGAACCGAAGTCGGAAAGAATCCATCTCTGGTACGACACAACGGGACACAAGCCCTACTGCCTTACCAACCTTCCTCCCAGCGAACTCGAAAAAATAGGCCGCTTGACCTCTCATCCCGGGCTTAATCGCTTCGAACCCGTGGAAAAGTATGACCCCCTTCTCGATCGAAAAGTGACCATAACAAAGGTTGTGGCTAAAGATCCCTTGTCGATTGGGGGTCGCCCAAGTGGTTGCATACGAGACATCATACCTGAAGAATATCCAAAGATAGCCGATGCAGAACAGGAAGCAAAGGTTTGGGAAGCCGCCATCAAGTACTACCAAAGCTACATTTACGATCGGGATCTGGCTCCAGGCATGATTTATAAGATTGAAAATAACGAGCTTGTTCGCGTTAGACATGAGCCCTCCGAGAGAATGGTTAAGGAAATTTGTGGATTGTTCCAAGGAGAGCCTGAAGACTACTTACAGCACATAGAAGGGTGGGCGAGGCTCTTGGAGTATCCAGCCCCAAAGTTTCGAAGGGTAGCTCTTGATATTGAGGTTTCCACGCCCATACCGACCCGGGTCCCTGATCCCCGTGAGGCAGCCTATCAAGTCATTTGCGTGTCTCTTCTAGGATCCGACGGAAAGAATAGGATTTTGCTTTTGAAGCGTGAGGGAGTTGCAGAGGGAGCTGAGAAACTGCCTCCAGACGTAGGCGTCGAGTATTTTGATTCTGAGGAAAAACTGATTCTCGCCATCTTCGAGGCGCTTTGGGAATACCCCTTCGTCATAACGTTCAACGGGGACGACTTTGATCTTCGTTACCTAGAGCACAGAGCACAGATTCTCGGCATAAGGAGAGACAGGGTTCCCATCGAGTTGGGGAGGAGGGTTTGCCTTCTCAAATACGGGATTCACATTGACCTATACAAGTTCTTCTTCAATCGGTCCATCCAGATTTACGCTTTCGGTCGTAAGTATCGGGACATGACCTTGGGAGACGTTGGCAAAGCTCTGTTGGGATTAACCAAACTTGAACCGGTTAAGCCCATATCCGAATTGACATACACTCAGTTAGCCCGGTACTGCATGAGGGACGCCGAAATCACCTTCAAACTGACCACCTTCGACAACGACCTTGTCATGAAACTCATCTTAGCCCTCACAAGAATCAGCCGCATGCCTATGGAAGACGTGAGCCGACAAGGAGTTTCACGTTGGATCCGAAACTTTCTCCACTACGAGCATAGGCGCCGGAACACTCTGATTCCAAACGCGGAAGACATACTGGCGCTCAAAGGGGCAACTGTCACGAAGGCTGTCATAAAGGGGAAGAAGTACAAGGGGGCAATCGTGGTTGAGCCTGTGCCCGGCGTCCATTTCAACGTGAAAGTGATGGACTTCGCCAGCCTATACCCATCCATCATCAAGGTTCACAACTTGGGCTACCAATCCATCCGTTGCCCTCACAAAGAGTGTAAAGACAACAAGGTCCCTGAAACCTCGCACTGGATATGCACGAAGCGTAAGGCCCTTGAAAGCTTGCTAATAGGTGCGCTTAGAGACCTCAGAGTTAGGTGGTACAAACCGAAATCGCAAGACAAATCGTTGGCCAGCGGGTTGCGAAGCTGGTACAAAGTCATACAAAGTGCCCTCAAGGTCATACTTAACGCGAGCTACGGCGTGTTCGGAGCGGAAACGTTTGACCTGTATTGTCCGCCCGTGGCCGAAGCCACCGCCGCCATTGGAAGACAGGCCATAACCCAGACGATAAGTAAGGCTCAAGGACTCGGGATCGAGGTTGTCTACGGAGACACAGACAGCATCTTCTTGAAGAACGCTTCTCAAGATCAAATCGGCGCTCTATCAAACTGGTCTGAAAAGGAGTTGGGGATGCAGTTAGACGTAGATAAAGTCTACCGCTATTCGGTGTTCAGCTCTAGGAAAAAGAACTACCTTGGGGTTTTTCTCGACGGAAACGTCGAGGTTAAGGGACTCACCGGAAAGAAGAGGCACATCCCCATTTTCATTAAGAAGGCCTTCGACCAGATGGAGGAGCGGCTGAGCCAGGTAAAGTCTCCATCCGAATTTGAGAAAGCAAAAAGAGAGATTCGAAAAATCATTCGTGACCGATACTTGAGGTTGAAGAAACGTGAGTGGGGGGAACGCCCCGACGAGCTAGCCTTCCATGTTGTTTTGGGGAAGCCCCCTAAACACTACAATAAGACCACACCGCAACATGTAAAGGCTGCTCAGGAGCTTGAAAAAAGAGGATACGAGTTAAAGGCAGGCGACCTCATAAGCTTCGTGAAGGTGGTGAAGGAACCTCACGTTAGGCCTATTCAGCTGGCTTCTAACAGCGAGATAGATGTGGAGAAATATGTGGGATACCTCCGTTCAACCTTCGATCAGATTCTGGACGCTTTAGGATTAGACTTCAATGAAATCATTGGGTTAACAAAACTTGAACGCTTCATGTAGGAAAGATGCGTTCTAGCTGTATTCTCTGAATGTGTAATTGCACTTGGTGCACCGGAAAAACTGTGTGGAGGATTCGTCGCTGCCTCTGGTTTGCACCTGCCACACATAGGCCACACGGTTTCCACACTTGGGACACTCTATCTTAACTGTGGGCAGGGTTCGGAGCTTCTGCTCCTCTCTTCCTATCACTGCTATGCGCTCTTGAGGGGTGTGTTCAATGGTCTTTGAGATAGCTGCTACCGGGCCAGCCGGTGGTTTTTTGTAGCCGCACTTCGGACAGGAAAGTATGAGGGCGGTCTTTTTGCCCTTTTTCTTCTTGGTTGGAGTTAATTTCGTCTCACACTTGGGGCAAAACTCCATTTTGCACCACCATACATCTAACTTCGCCCTTCTCCTTTATTTCGAGTCTTTTAAACCTTTCTTTTGACCGAACAGAGTCCAGACGCTATTATGTGAGCTACTCTCAACGCTTCGGGAACGTTGCTTCGGGTAGAAGTGCTCCTCAAAATCTTTTCAGCATCTTTTTCCGCGATTCCCGCGATCTGCATGTACACGGCTTCTTCACCCCTCCGCGTATGCACCTCGATTATTTTTCCGGCGTTTTCCATGGCTTTCCACCGTTTTTCACTTTCAGGCAAGTTTTCAAGAGCTTTCTTTATCTCTTCAAAGTCAGGCTTCTCTCGGGTGACCGCTATGAATGGCAACCCCACTTTTTCAAAGAGTCCCTTAATGTCCACCACGTTGAACCCGGCAAACGTGACGCCGTTTAAAACCACCACTCGAATCTGATCGTAGTGAGGCGAATCCGTTATCATAAACGCAATCTTTTCCGTTGCGTCCATTCCGTCAACCTCCACCTCTGTTCGCATAACTCCGTCAAGCCAGTATCCGCCCCGAAAAACAACCCCGACAACGCTAACCACGCCCTTTGTGTGGGGGACAAAAATTCCGTCATCGATGCCTAACACCCTGATTTCTGGTTTCACTGACCGAAACCTCACAACCTTCTCTTCACTCAAAAGCTGCACCAAGCCTTTTCCCTATTTCCTGCAACAGCCGCGTGAACGCTTCAGTGGAATCGTCGCCTCCCCTAAGGATTTCTAAGCAGTCCTCAAAACTCATGACCTCTCGTAGCCAGGCATATACTATCAACGCTTCGGCCGCGTTTCCTTGAGCGTGGCGGTCGATCCTCCGAGGCAAAATCTTTCTTAACCCTGACTTCTTTACGGCTTCGGCTAAGATTCGGTTATTCACCTTGGCGCCTGTTGGTCGCTGAAGCTTCTGTGACAACGTGAGAGAGTGGACAAAGTTTACGTACATGTCGCCGAGCCCGGCTAGATCCTTGTCGAGCGCCACCTCTTGAAGAGTTTTATATTTTTTCAGAACCCGACTCACTTTTGTTTTCGCTGCCATTCCTTTATTGCCTTCTTAAAGGACTTTCTGAACTCCTTGCTTCCGGCCCGTATTTTTTTCGCTGCGTCTCGCAACGCAGCTTCTGGGTTTCTCTTCTCCTTTGTTAGTACATACACAGTGGGGTTGGAGACTAGAGGATGCTTAATATTGTAGCCGGCCATTTCGATCGTGTCGTCCTCTAAGAGGGCTTTTTGCAGCACGTTGCCGAAGGTGTGTCCTTCACCTTCGATCTCTATTTTTAGCTCGTTGGCGGTTTTCTTCAAAATCTTGATCTCCACGCTAAATCTCTCCTTTGCCATAGTCGAAGGTAACCTTACGCCTTTCAATTTTGCCGCAGTTAGTGCATCGCATACTTCGTCCTTTTGAAGGCAGCATAAGTCCACACCGAGAGCACAAGGCGTAGACGACGCCGAGATTTTTGTCTGCCGTCGACAAGTGAAACACCCTGTTTTTGTTGCTAACCACCTTAGCTCGCATTATGTCACCTGGTTTGCACACATCAAACATGCTCTCAACGAAACCTGGGCTCACGTCAGAGATATGTAAGATGCCAGTGAAAACGCCTGAGAGCAATCTTTTACCCACGCGTGTTATGCGCAGTATGGCGCTTCTACTCTGCACATCAGAAACGTGGCCCAAGACGATGCTCCCCACCTTTGGGACGCCTACACCGCGGACCAAGGGGAACACCGAGACCTTCTTGTGTAGCATGTCCATAAGCGTGCGCCCAGTGATCTCAGAGTATATGGTGCCTTCCTCCGTATATGTTCCGGGGCCAGGTGTGAACTCCTCAATTACTCCCAATCGGTCTCCTGGCGCAACGAACTGCCCGCTTTTCCTCGTCGAATCAGCCATGGTTTTTCCCCTCTATTTGATGGAGATCAGTCTTTATACGATGCTTTCTTTTCGTGTGAAACTTGAACAGCCCCGGAATTTCTATGTCCATAGGAAGGACGCCTGTAACCTTTCTTCCAAGCTTCTCAATAAACCTTTTGATAAATTCTCGGCTACTCTTTCCGCTCTTCGGAAGGGAGTACACTGTAGGCCTAGTTCCCGAACAAGCCTTTTCTGCATAGTTCTTCCCAGTCCGTCTCCCCCAGCAAAACGAGAGCTTCGGTAAACGTGAGAACAGGCTTGAGAAACTTTGACGCTTCGTCTAGCGACACTCTGGGACAGGCGGTGTTCACATACACGTCTATGCCGGGAAACTGCATGAGCGCCTGAGGGGTTATCTCCCTAACCGCGAGCAAGGTTGCTTTTTTTCCGCTTTTCTCCAGCTTCTCTTTTATCTTAAAGGCTTGATCAAGTTTCTTTTGTCCGGTCTTTAAGCCGACCAACACTCCAAAGCTTTCTGCTTTTTCCGCTTCACAGATGCTTGCCCATCGCTGGCGAAGTATTCTCTGAGTCTCCTTTTCAGTGGAGTAGGCTCTTTTCTCAAAGGGGTCGGCGACTATCGTCGGCCTTGCGGTGGCCAATGATACGCCTACGGCGTGGAATCTGCCGCCTCCAACGAAAAGGAAAGCTTCAATTTCTTTTGGCACGGATTTGGCGTTGCTATAGTCGCAGCCAGTCACCTGTCCAGGGTGTTTCAGGTGTCCCGCGTCTCCGATGGCAACGGTTTTTCCAGCCTCGACGAGCAGCTCTCGCGCTTCATCAAGTACTTTGACGTGTTGCACGGTTGTTATCAATCCGATTTTGTTCCAGTGTTTTAGGAGGGGTATGGCCTTCTTTACCGCCTCTTTAACGTTGACCTTTGCCTTGGCCGCGATGTAGACTGTGGGCACTTGTTCTTGTTCAATCATCTTGTTGTGGCCATAGTGAATGATAAGGTCGGCATCTAGGTTTTTGGCGTCGAGGGTGGCTAGGTCACAGGCTCCGTAGCAAGGGTCGGCTGAGACTATGGGTAGCGCACCAGCCTTTTCGGCTACGGCTGCCAAGCGAGGTCCCTCCGCCTTCAATCCTTCTGGAAGCTGGATGAGAACGCGTTTAGCTCTGCGTTTGCTTATCTCTTCGCTCAGCCGTTTTTCTTCAAGGTCGAAGGTCGTGGCTTTCATTTAGGTTTACCGCTCTGGCGTGAAGAAATTCAACTCATACAGGTTTAATCAGCAAGGTTCATCGAATGGATTCATCCCACTCGGAAGTCCATTCTGGTTTTTTTCCCGACTGTTCGAGGAGGATCTTCCGTTCAATGCTCGCTACTAGTTGCCTGGTTTGGATAACTGCGTCTGCGTTCACAGATATGCTGTCGATGCCGCAGCGGACGAGGAACTCCGCGAAGTCGGGTAGGTTTGAGGGACCTTCCCCGCAGATAGAGACGGTGCGACCGTGTTTGTGGGCCACCTTGATTAGGTGGGTGATTATCCGTTTGACAGCGGGATCTCGCTCGTCAAAGTATCCCATTAGTCCAAGTCTCTCTGAGTCGCGGTCAATCATCAATACGCCTTGTGTCATGTCGTTTGAGCCTATGGAGAAGCCGTCACAGAATTTTGAGAATTCGTCTGCCATTATGGCGATTGCTGGAGTTTCAGCCATAAACCAAACTTGAAAGTCTCTTGAACTTTCGAGTCCCTCTTCCTTCATGATTTTTAGACATTTTTCGGCTTCCCAGACCGTTCTGATCATTGGCAGCATCACCCACACGTTCTTCAGTTTCCATTCTTCTCTGCACTTTTTGATTGCTTTGCACTCCAGTCTGAACGCCGTTTCATACCACTCGCTTATGTATCTGCTTGCTCCCCGCCAGCCGAGCATCGGATTTGCCTCGGTTATCTCGTATTTTTCCCCGCCTTTCAGTTCTCTGTACTCGTTGGTCTTGAAGTCGCTGAACCTTACAACCACTGGGCGGGGCTGTATGGCTCTCGCCACAGTGGCAACTCCCTCAGCCAGCTTGTTTACAAACTTGTCGGCTTGCCCCGTTTCCAGTAAATATAGCGGATGCTCTCCTATGTAGCTGGCTAGAATGAACTCTATGCGCATGAGCCCTATTCCGTCGAAGGGCAGGTTCCTATACTCCTCAACCATATCTGGAACACCTAGGTTGAAGTAAATTTTTGTGGCGGTTACTGGGGCGGATTCCAGCGGAGTTGGCGCAGCTGCAACTGGTGTTGGGGTGGGCCTCATTTGTTCAACAACTCCCTCATACACCACGCCACTCCTTGCATCCACCGTATATTCTTCACCTGTGGTCATTGTTTTTGTGGCGTTTTCGGTTCCAACAATACAGGGGATGCCCAGTTCACGACTGACAATGGCTGCGTGACATGTCACGCCTCCCTTGTCTGTGACTATTGCTCCGGCAATCCTCATAAACGGCACGTAGTCGGGGTTGGTCATTGTCGTTACTAGTATGTCGCCTTTCTCTATGAGTTTTGACGCGTCTTCAGGCGTGAGCACAAGTTTTGCGGTACCAACTCCTATGTCTCTTTTGCCAGCAGCTATTCCTTTCGCGACAACTTTCCATTCAGCTGGTCGTGTAGGCGGTTTCGGCGCCTCGATTTTTGGCGCCGCCTTCTCGAGGCTCCACACGGTTTCGGGTCTGGACTGCACAATGAGAATGTTCTCTGGGAAGGGAAGGTCTCGGTCGATCGCCCACTCTATGTCTTGAGGTTGTCCGTAATGTTCCTCGATGCGGTTGGCAAGTTCTGCTAGTTTAACAATCTCTTTTTCGGTTAGGCAGGGCTGTTGCTGTCGTTCACTGGGCACATTAGCCTGTATGGTTTTGCCGGTTTTGGGGTCAGGGACATACTCAATTGCTTTCTTGGCAATTTTTTGGTCGATTATCTTCAGCGTCTTTTTGTTCACGACGTAGTTGTCTGGAGTGACGGCGCCGGACACAACTGATTCGCCTAGTCCCCAGTTGGCTTCAATAACGATTTGGTTCTGTTCTCCGGTCACCGGGTTTATGGTGAACGTGACTCCGGCAGCCTTTGCGTCAACCATTTTTTGCACGCCTACGCTGATGAGAACTTGCTCGTGTTTGAAGCCTTTTTGGGTTCGGTAGTAGATGGCTCTTGGTGTGAATAGGCTTGACCAGCATTTCACGGTTTTCTGATTGAGTTCTTTGTCTCCTTTCACGTTTAGGTAGGTTTCCTGTTGTCCAGCGAAGGAAGCGCCGGGAAGGTCTTCAGCTGTGGCGCTTGAACGCACGGCCACGAAAACTTGAGTTGCTTTGGTTTTCTTGCTTAGTTCTTTGTAGGCTTTTTCGACGGCTTTCTCGATTTCACGTGGCACTTGAGTTGATTCAATTAGTTTTCGAACCCTTTTGGAGGCTTCTTCAAATTGCTTGGGAACGTTAATGTCGGTAACGGTTTCCTCAATGGTTTTGTAGATTTTTTCGGCGATGCCTGTTTCTGTAATGAACCTTTTGTAGGCTTCAGCTGTGACTGCGAACCCTGGTGGGACCGGTATTCCCGCTTGAAGCATTTCACCTAGGTTTGCTACCTTGCCTCCAACGAGCGGAATATCTTCTTTTCCTATTTCTTCAAACCATACGGTAAGTTTCTCTTTTGATGGACTCTTTCCCAACGGAGGTTTCCTCCAATTAGTCCGCCATTTTCTCAACAACTATTCGAAAGGTTGTGGGCAGTTTGGCTCCTCCACGCTTTAACGCTTCTCTAGCGGTTTCGAGGCCTTCCTCGTTCACGTCGGCCATTATGATGGCCTGGTTTCGTTTCACTCGCGCCGCGGTTCCTACGGGTTTTCCAAACGCCCTTTTCATTCCGTCTTGCAGCCGATCTGCGTGAGCCCCAAAAATCATTTTGTTTTCCCTAAGCACTGCATGAGGGTACGGCAAAATCCGTAAGCAATAATTTTCTCCTAACTTTTCGGAGAGAAGTCGATTTGCTGCCACACGTGCTGCTTCTAACGCGTTGTGGCGGACCTGTGCCTCCTTCTGGGCGATTAAGAGGGCTTGATACTCGTATCTACCCGTGGGATCTCCCATAGTGAACTTGGTTATTTTTGGTTGGGGAGAGCCTCGCATGTACTTTTTCCTCGTGTAGGGTTGTCCCTTTATCTTTCGATAGTTGCGTGCTTTCACTGTGTTTTCTCCGTTCCAGCCTTTGTATGCTGGGTATTTAAAGAATATGCTAGCACCGTTGTTTATTAAAAGTACGGATTTGCAATAAGGTTCGTCTGCATCTACAGTGGCTTGTTTTTAAACCATGTTTTGGCTAGTTCATCAAAGTTTGGAAAAAGCTTCTTCAAGATCGGGGTGTACATTTTTTTCTCTTCTTCAGTTACGTATTGGAACTGGTAGGCTCCCATGTATGGAGAGGGTTCACCCTCCCTGGTCAAGAATTCCATGTGCATTAATGGGTCTCCCCGCTTGATGGTTATGGGTCCTCTGTCGTTGCTCAGGTTGACGAGTTCTAGAGCCAGTCTTCCAATGAAGCCGCTGTGAACCTTGGCAGCGTTAAGAAACGATAGCCCCATCCTTCCATACTTGCTTTTCGCAGTGAGGTGCGCCACGTATTGGGGTGGAGTGAACACGACTTCGTAGGAAATGAGGTTTTTGTGCTCTAGGTAGTTCAGAGTGGTTTCCTTCTTCACAGTTAAAACGTAGCTGTCGCCGTCTAGAAGATCATAGTCGAATGGATAGATGCATTTGTAGTTCTCGATGAGTTCCATCAGCTTGTTCTTACCGAGGATACACATGGGTTTTTCACCTTGATCTAACACTACGTGCCTCGGGTTATAAAATACTTCTTTGCTTAACGCCAACTTTTCTTAGGCGATAGAACTCTAGCTATCTCGCTGGTCAGAGCCGCAAAGTCTTCGGGCGCCAACTCCCGCACCCTCTTGTCGTGGAAGAGGAGGGAGTCTGCCAGTTTCGCCGTATCTGTTTTCCCCATCCGCCTGCGCAGAAAAGGAACAATCGCGTTTCTCACCTTCTTGTTTCGTTGGGTAAAAAGCGTCTGCACGAGTTTGAAGAAGGCTTCCTCGTCCTCCACGGAGAACGGTGGCTCCTCCCTCGGTTTCAAACGCACAACTGTGGAGTCTACGTCCGGAGGAGGATAAAACATGCTTCTAGGCACAGAGTCTAGAAGCTCTGACTCTGCCCGATAGTAGGTGCCGACGGTCAGCCTTCCGTAGTCTCTGCTTCCCACAGGCGCGGTCAGCCTCTCAGCAAACTCCTCCTGAAACGTTAGCACGGCACAGTCAAACCTTCTCTCCAGAAGCCAGAACAAGAGGGGGGAGGAGATGGAGTAGGGAGGGGTGGAAACCACCTTGTTAAACTGTGGAACAGAGGCGCTCAGTACATCTCCCTCAATGAGGTTTACATTCGTCAAGTCGCTAAGCTCGCTTCTCAGTATTTTTGTCAGTTTGGGATCAACTTCCACGGCTATAACTCTCTTACATGTCGGAGAGAGAAGTCGTGTTAGAAAGCCGAGTCCAGCTCCTACCTCCAGAACCGTATCCTCCCTGTTTACAGAAGCGTAAGAAATCATCTTCTGCAGTAGCGCACGGTCTATCACGAAGTTTTGTCCTAAACGCTTCTTTGGAAAAACTCTGTGGAGGCGGAGGAGACGTCTCGCCCTCTGAAGGAGGTTCATTGTTTCCTCACTAGGGTGCTCGTGTGAAGAGTCGGTGTTTGCTTTCGCCGGCGAGTTCCTCTAAAATCCTCTTTGTGATGAGTTTGGCGGGGTTGGGCATGTTGGCGCGTTGCTGCAAGTTCTCGAAGTTTTTGAAGGGTTTCTTGTCCCGTTCGTCAATAATCTGCCACATGTATTTTTTTCCGATGCCTGGAATGAGCTCTAAGGCGTGCATTCTAGGGGTGATCGCTTGGGCTGTGTTGAAAAAGTTGATGAACCATCCTTCACGGTTGAGCACAATTTTTTCTATAGCCGCGGGGAGTTCCATTTTGGCGGTCGTGGTTAACTCGTCGTAGCCAATTCGGCCAATAATGTACGTGATTTTTTCGCGGGCTTTTTTCCCAACGTAAACCTTGTCGAAAGACTTGAGGACAACACCTTCCTTCACGATTGCTTCAAGGAGAGTGAAGTATCCTTCTCCAATGACTTGGACTAGGGCGCCTGCTCTGTAACCGGGTCTAGCTCCAGGCCTTCCGTGGGCCAGAAAGTCAAGAACGTACGCCTGTTCTTCGTATCTTTTCTCCATGCTTCCCTCGCCCATACAGGAATAATTATTTGAAAAGTCCTTATTCCTTTTTTCTATACTCGTCTAAAAGGGCTAGGATGCTCTTTAGTTTGGAGGTTTCTACGATTCTGCGGCCGCCGGCTAAGAAAACTCGGAGTTCCTCTGCGCTCTCCGGCATGCAGTTTGCGAGTTGAACAGCTTCTTCCTCTTCCAGTTCAAACTTCTTTATTAGTTCGGTTACGAGCTTTTCCGCTGTGTTGGGGTCAATCTTAGAGAATTTTGAGGCGTAGTCCAGGGATCTTCGCTGGAACTGGTCGAGCTGCTCCTCACCTATTGATTCCAGTATTTTTTTTACTTCTGGAATTGTTACGGCTCTTCTCTTTATCGCCTTTCTCGCCATGTTTAAGCCTCTGCATGGGGTTCCAGGTGTTCAGGGCGCACGATGATTTCTTTAACCGCCTTTCCTTGCGTGACGCCCACCACGTAGGCTCTGCCCTTTTTGCTAGCTATAATGCCGATTCTCCCATGATACCTTCGGTGGGGCATACCTCCGTGGACGCTTGGGTTTATCTTCACTACCACCTTCTGGCCCGGCTTGTACTCGCGAAGGATCTTGCTGAGCCCAATTTTACCTCGGTTTCTGGGTTTCTTCCTTAAGAGCGCGCGTGTTTTTCTGCGGAAGCCCTTGGATTTCTTCGACATCAGCCTTCCCTCGTGATCACGTTTAAGACGTCCAGCTCCAGGGGTTCACCTTTAGTGCTGATAATGTCGGTAACGTTGGGGTTAGTTCGACCCTCATCTCCTGTTATCAACTCTTTAATGTAAAGTCCACCTTGACAGTGTATTCTCATTTCCACACTGTTCGGTGTCAACCTTTTTATCTTTGCCTTATATATGTACTTTTCTCGAATGCGATCTGCTCTCCGATGTAACACTCGGAGGGGTGTTTGCTGATGAACTACCACGCTAGTCAGCGTTTTCTCTAGGGTTTCCAGTTCCTCGTCTGAGACGCTGCTATCAAACTGGACGACTGCCTTGTAAACTTTTTCGCCTGCCTCCGTTTTTTTCACTCTTCTAACAGAGTCTTTGTCCCCAAAGCGCAGGTTTAGGACCTTTACTTTGCCCTTTGCTTGTTTGTTGATGGTTTCTGCGAGATCGTGCAAGTCTATGAACCGTTTTTTAGGCTTCTTCACCTCTATGACAAAGGGTCTCCCACGCCCTAGCATGCGAGCGTCGATGTCTTCCCGTCCAGCTGCGTGAAACGAAGCGTCTTCTCCAGTGGTTTTCTCCAGTGTCGGACCCGCGATGATCTCTTCAACGGATTCTGGATACATTTTGCCAGTTCCGTTGCACCGTGGACAGCCTTTTCCTCCACACTCTCTGCAGGTCCATTTCGACTGGGGTATGCCTCGGGTGAGTTTTCGGTATCTTCCTGCGATGTAGAGTGGGTTCGCTTTGAGTTTGATTTTTTCGGTGAAGGGATTCACGAGGATCACCACGTTTGGCCTTTTGTAGTCCACTGGTTTTTGTGTGGTTTCGGAGATTCTTTTTCCGATTTCGCGGCTGAAGTGGTTTCGCATGTTTTCTCCGTGTTTTACCTCGAACTCTGCTTTGAACTCGTCTTCCTTCTCCTCTATTTCGGTGGGCAGTTCAATTCCTACGAGGAAAGTGGCGTACTCGTTGTCTTTTAGTTTCTTTAGAGAGCGGTCAGCCAGTTCGTTTAGGGATTTAAACTGGCCTTGACAGAGGTAGCATTCTCGTCTTTTCTTCGCCCTCTTTTTCAGTTTTTTCAGTATTATGGTTGCCATGTCGGAGGAAGCGTTTGCTGCTAGGATTTTGAGAAGTGAGACTCCGGTTTTCTTCCCTGTTAGCGCCAGTTGATGCCCCTTCATTGTTAGGAGGAGTTTGACGGCTTCGCCTCTTCTTTGATTGTCCAGTCCGTAGCCTAGGAGGGCGAACTGTCTCCCCAAGCAGTGGTTGCAGAGGGAGTATTTCTCGAGCATTTTCCTGGCTTTTTCAAGTATCTCCATAAGTTTGCCTCTTTTCGCCGCTTGTTTTGCAGTGTTCAGGTCTCAGGTTCCCTTTGGCAGTCCGGGAAACTTTTTTCCTAAGAATGGGAACCTCTTCCTCCGCAGGGTCTTCATCATCTTTTTCATTTTGGAGAAGTTTTCAAGAAGTTCCTTTACTTCTTTTTCGGTGGTGCCGGAGCCACGTGCTACGCGTCGTATTCGGGATGATTTGAGGATTTTCGGTTTTTCTCTCTCCTGTGGGGTCATGGATTGGATTATTACTCGCCATTTTTCTAGGCGGTCTTGAGCTGTTTCCATTATGTCGTCGGGTATGTTGTAGGAGAGTCCTGGAACCATTTTTAATAAGCGCTTAAATGGGCCCATGCTTTTCATGGATTCGAACCATTCTTGCATGTCTGTGAGGGTGAACTTTCCGGTCAGAAAAGCTTGCATCTTCTTCTCGGGCACTCTCACCTCTGCCTCTCGCACCTTTTCTAGGAGGCTTTCAAGGTCGCCCATTCCCAGTAGTCTGCCGACGAATCTTGAGGGGACGAAGGGTTCTATGTCGTTGATTTTTTCGCCTGTTCCAATGAATTTTATGGGTGCTCCGGTTGCTGCGACGGCTGAGAGGGCGCCTCCTCCTCTGGCGGAGCCGTCGAGTTTTGCTACGAGGATGGATCCGATTGGTGTGGCTTCGTGGAAGGCTTTGGCCTGTATCGCCGCCTGTTGACCGATTGTTCCGTCGACTACTAGAATTGTTTCGTCTGGTTTGATGGCCTTTTCCAGTTTTTTCATTTCTTCGATTAGGCTTTTTTCGTCTTTGTGTCTTCCAGCTGTGTCGATGATGACTATGTCCCAGTCGTTGAATTTTTTGAGTCCTTCTGATGCTATTTTTGTGGATTTGTTTTCTTTTGGGTTTCCGTGTATTGGGACGTTTGCTTGGTTGGCTAGTTGTTGGAGTTGGGCGTAGGCGCCTGGTCTGTAGGTGTCTGTGCAGATGAGGGCTGTTTTTAGTCCTCTTTTTTGGTAGTATCTGGCTAGTTTTGCGGCGCCTGTGGTTTTTCCTGAGCCTTGGATTCCTATGAGCATGAGGGTGTTTCTTTTTCCTGTCTTTATTTTTAGTGGAACTGGCTTTTCTCCGAGGAAGCGGGTGAGTTCTTCGTAGACTACTTTTGTTACGTGTTCTCTTCTGGAGATTCCCGGCGGAAGCTTCTCCTTTAAGGCTCTGTCTTCTATGCGTTTGGAGATTTCGAGAACCAGCTTCACGTTCACGTCTGCCAGCAACAATGCTCGTTGAATGTCTCGAGCCAGCTGCTTAACGGTTTCTTCGTCGATAACAGGAGCTCGGAAAACTCTTCTAAGGGCGTTGTATAGGTTCTTTCCTAGGGCTTCGAATGCCATTTTTTCTTCAGTGTCCTTGCTATTCTTATACTATATCTACCTTTCTTTGTATTTCTTTATTTAAGTAGGTTATTTGATGGTGTCTTTTGCTGTTGAATTTTATTCGGAGGAGGATTCTATCGTCTTATTTCTACAGCGGCTCTCCCCGATCTGGTTTAGTGGGCTCAAAGTGAAGGAGTTCGCCAAAAGGTGGGCCGGGAGAAAATTGAATCCTCCCTACAGTCGAGACGGCCCCGCAAAACCCCGTTTTTTGTTCTTCGGTCATATTGCGCGCGCGGTTTCGGTTATTATGAGCTTCCTCTAGAATTTGGCTTACTTTTGAGTTTGGTGTTGCTGCAGATTTGCCATGTTCCTTCGTCTGCGTCTAGTAATAGAAAGCCTTCTTGTGCACGCTCGACCTCTCGAGGCAGATTCTCAATCACTTCAAGGAGGCGTATGGACTTGATTACGAAGGCCCTTTCTTCCTCGGTCTCTATATCGGCGACTTCAAGGAGATACTCCTTCTTTCCCTTCTTCACGCGTTTTACATCGTATAATCTTCCCTGAATTTTCAATAAGATTTTACTCTTTATTTCAGGTGGCTCCATCCTCTTAACCTTCAATGACAAGACTCTACGTTATGAACTAACGAGAAGACATGATAAATTAAGTTAGCGTTTCGGGCGCGTATTCAATTTCCAGTTTTTGATTATTATGATAGCTATGTAGGTTACGCGCGCGCATAGCAATTAAGTTGACCAAAATTTCTTTTCTGATTCTTTTTGAGTTTATTTGGGATAAGTTACCTATTTGAATTAGAACCCATGGGTTTTGAATCCTGAGACCACTTGATTTTCGAAAGCTTATACAGTATGAACCCTGCAAACAGGAATAGGGAACCAGATAAGATCACGGCAGTGTTAAATTGTAAAATTAGGAAAAGACATGACAGAAGACCTAGGAAACCAGTTATTGGAAATTTCCCTATGTTTAATGGAACCTTAAAAGGTCTCTTCAACTCGGACCTGCGGTACCTTATGTATATTAACGAGATATTCACGAACGCAAAAGTGATGAAGGCTCCAAAACTTGTTAGGCTAGCGACGAGCTCTAAGTCGCCTAGAAAGACGAATATTATGGAAGAAAACATGGTGACTAGAATCGCTAGAAAAGGAGTGCCTGTTTTGACGTTAAGCTTTGAGAGAATCCTGGGAAAGGCGCCTTCATTTGCCATACCGTAGATCATTCTAGAGCCCACAACTAGCATAATCAACACTGTGTTGCTAGTGGCAAATAGGGCTATTATAGACATGACGGTGAACGCGTTTTCACCCAGAGCCTTGGAAGCTGCGAATGCGAGGGGTGCGCTGGTTTCGCCGAGAGCCTTCCAGTCAGCCAAGCTAACAGTGACAGAGGCTACCAAGACGTAGAGAGAAGTTGTTATTAGAACCGATAGAATCAACGCTTTGGGAATTGTTTTCTCTGGATTTTTGGTCTCCTCGGCTACGTTAACGATGTCTTCGAACCCCAGATAGGCGAAGAATATCAGAGCTGAGGCGGATAAAATGCCAGACAAGCCGCTGGGCGCCTCCAACAGATCAACTTTACCAAGGCTTCCCAAGCCGATTGAAATAATAAAAACTAGTCCAGCTGCCTCCACAAAAGTAAACACTATATTCATTCGAGTCGACTCCTTTATCCCGGAGAAATTGATGTAAGACAACAAAACTATCAAAACCACCGCAACTAAAACCCTAGGGAAGCCAAAAAGGCCCTGAAAGTAGCCTGCGAAGCCCAGAGCCACTGTAGACACCGAGATTGTTCCCGTCAAAATTATCAACCAACCGATTATGAAGGACAAGATTTCGCAGCCACAAGCGGTTTTAACGTAAACGTACTCTGCAGCCTCCTTCGGAAACATTGAGGAAAGCTCGGCATAGCTTAAACCTGTTAAAGCAGCAACCGTCGCACCAATTATGA
>CAYGCU010000005.1:0-18764 GCA_964348475.1 uncultured Candidatus Bathyarchaeia archaeon | reverse complement strand
CATGTCTTTCCAATTGTTCTCCGTTGCCGCGTAGATTAGGGGATTCCTGTCCTTAGTCACGACTAAACCAGCTTCCATAACGTTGGGGGTGAACGAACATAAGATCAGCGGTAGCTTCGTGGCCTTGGCAACCTTCTCCACGGCTGACTTGAAAGTTGTTGGATCGTTCGATGTTGATCTGATGGCTATCATATCGAGGTTAACTTCTCTTCCGATATAGTTGTAAGAGAACTCCTCAGCTTTCCTCGCCTTTTCTAGAAGCTTATCTTCAGGCATCTCATCTGTTACCTCTATCGCTATGGGCGTTGGGTTGTGATAAGTGAACTCGTGGCGGTACATGACAAGTTTGCCGCCAACCTTGACTGCATGGTTGCTTGTGCCGATGATGACCTCCTTAACGGCTGGCGCCAGGATTTCTTGGAGTTTCTCATACGCCTTTTCATGCTTCTTCTCTAGAAGCGGAGGACACTGTTCTATTGAAATCTCACGGTTGACAACCTTGGCTGCGAAGGCCATGCAGTTGGTTTCTCCACACTCCTTGCAGTTAGTTCTGGGAAGCAACATGTACACATCGATAGGGCTGAGTTCTTTTATACCCTTCTTGATTTCCCTCTCAGTCACATTTCACTCCTCCCTATATCTTCACAGTGATCCAGTCAGCTATCTTCTCCGGACTAGCCTTGCCTGTGCTCATCAATTGCTTCACGGCCTCCTTCATAGTCCTAACAGCGGCTGGATGCATCATCATGAACAGATCTACCCCAGCTAGGAGCAGTACCAGTGCGGTGGCTGTCTCCCATATGGGACCCCTAAGCTCCCGAGGTTCCCACTCTGGCCCCATCTTCAACCAAGCCTCTCTTGCAGCCCAAGAGTTGGTGGTCCCAGATAAGGCTGGATGTTGAAGTTCCGGGTCTCCCATAAGTGCGGCCATTCTAGCGCGCTCGTGAATGGTAAAGGAGTATTCGAGTCCGTAGCCCAGGGCGGCCGTTGTTAGGTCCATTAGTATTCTATCTTTGGGTAGGAACTCGTAGAGCCTTCTGTTTAGTTCTCTAGCCTGATTCAGTTCTAAGGCTGTGAATGCAAGCGCTATATGCCCATTTTCTTTAACGGTTTTCGCCACGTCATCGAGGATGCCTGCTTCAGCCATGTCGAGCGTTAGGGAACTTAGCACAACTCTCTCGCCTTGGGCTACCTCGCTCACCTTCTTGAACACCGCGACGTCCTTTTTTGGGTCTCCGCAGCCTCCGACAATTATTGGAACATCCACAGCCTGCAGTACGTTCTCTATGGTTTTTGAAGCATCTGCTGGGGATGTATCCTTGATAAGCGGATCCGTGCTCACCAAATGAACTGTGACCATTTCAGCCCCAAACTTATCAACTGCAAGCTTTGCCCACGCAGCCGTGTCCTCCATGACATCTTGAACATGCATTCTTATAGCCTTCGGGAGCCGCACCGCCATGTCGAATACGTCTAAAGTGACTACTGGTGGGTGTGGAGGAGGATTCTCGAACATATAGAACGCTGGGGATGTCGCGCCTCCAATCACAAAAGTCTTGCCGCGAGACCCGCCTTCGCTCTTAGTGGCTCCAAGCGTTACTTCCAAGATCCTCCCGCGATACTCCTCGATCGGAGGAATGAAATCCTCTTCAAGAATCGCTGTGGGCTTCACCTTCGGCGGAGGAGGCACCACAACTTTCGGGGGGGGAGCTACCGCAGCGGTTGGTTGCAGCCAGATTTCAAGGTTTCCAACCTCTATGTCTACATCTTCGAGTTCAACTTCTTGAAACTTCATTAGGAGCTCAAGGAGTTCAGGGCTAAACTTTATGGAAGCTTTCTTTTTCTCTTCCTCCATGTTTATCACTTCTTCTTCTCGGTGGATCTAATAATGACTTTCTCCGCGTGAATCTTTGCATTCTTGAGGATTATTTTGAAGCCGCCAGCAGCAATCGGCATAGTGGGAACCGTGGCTATCGCAACCGCTGGAGCGGCAACCGGAACCTCTTCCTCCTCCACCTCAGGCACAACCTCGGCTGGTAGAGCCTTCCACCGCTCGACTACAGGATGCTCACTTTCTTCAAGGAAAACCTTCAATTTGTCAACTGTTTTCACATCGTTTTCTGTAGCTATCCTATCAACTACTTCCCTAGGTATGAAATCTCTGATCCGCTCCTTAATGTTTGCAGGCATCCACACAACGCGGTTCCATCCCCCGTCAACTTGAAGGAACTTTGGAGACCTCATATACTCGATGGATATGCCGTGGAACCCATCCACTTGCCTCCCTCCGGCGGTGGAGTCTGCCATGGTGGAGAAAGGTAGACCGTTTACAGTCGTTCCCTTAAAACCCCGGTCAACTATTCCAAGGCCATCGACTTCAGGTATGTAGAAGGCTATGCCCTCGAAGCAACCGCAGGAGGTGTGGGGATAATCAAAAGCGGTATACAACCATACTTGGGTTACTTCCCCCAAAGTTTTCTCTTTTAGGGTTGCATTAGCTCCCGTGTATTCACCCTTGAACTGGTCAACACATTCACCTTTGTCGATGCTGAAAATTGGGCCCTTGGGGTCCACCCGTGCTGAGGCTCGGCCGTCGAACCAGCTGATGGCTCCGCAGTTAGCGTACCTTTGGGGCGTGATCACACAACAGTGGGTGGGAGCGAAGGATTGACAGAGCGTGCAGCCATAGAATGCATCTGCCTCCTCGTCCTTCATTCCTCGAGCTTTGGCGTCGCGAGCCTCGTAGGTCTCCATTGCCTCTTTCCACATTTCCCGAACTTTTTCGGGGTCAGTCATAAATGTGATCTGTATTTTCTCAATGAACGGCAGTTCGCTTTTAAACAGCTTAAGCAAGACCTTTCCGATCAGTTCGAAGGAGCTTAAGCCTTTTCGAAAAGATTTCTTGTTTAGCCGTAGCCAAATGTCGTAGCGCTGGTTTAGGTGCATAAAGCCCTCGATGTAATTGGAGTATTCGTGGATGCGTCGTTCGATAACGCCTTCAAGGTCTTCTTCAACATCCTTGCCAGCAACTTCGACGTATATACCAAGTGGATGGGTGCTTCCCTCCTCCATGTCTTTGATGTCCGGTCCGATCACTGTAATTTTTTTGTCCTCAATCTCGTCTAGGCCTTTGGTCTTAACCAGCTCAAACTTGCGTTCTTGTTTAGGACCGCCTAACTCCACTTGCATGTCAGGTCTCCGAACCCGCTCTCCCTCATAGATTACTCCAACATCTACTGGGACGTCTTCAAACATTGACATTTTCATTCTCCCCTAACTTGTTTAGAAAGGTTTTAAGGCTTTCACTCCACTCCTTGTGTGGAGCGTTTAGAAACGTCCAAGTTGTTATGGCTCTTTTTTTCCTCATTCAAAATTCTCCTCACAATTCTTTTTCGATTGTAATAATTGCGACGTCTGGGCATACGGTTTGACAGAAGCTGCAAAGCGCACATCTAGTTTCATCTACTAATTTGGGTGGATAGGCTCCCTTTTCGTTAAGCTCCTCAGAAACCTCCAGCACATCTTTGGGACAGAACTCTATGCAAAATCCGCATCCTCTGCAACGCTCCTTTATTATACGGATTTCAGCTCGCCGGACCTTGGTTTTGTCCATGTCTAATGGTTCACGCCATATTCTTAACGGCATGACAGTCACCCAGCCTCTTCAAACAGCGTTTTCGATTTTTCAATTTCTTCTTTGCTCACCTTGTCCACGATGCTCTGCATTTCCCTGATTTGGGATGCGAATTTCTCCCCCTCAGCGGCGCTTATCCACGCCAACTGCAAACGATCCTTGTTCAACCCTAACCTTTCCATCTTCTTCCACAGTTTTTCAACCCTTCGTTTGGTTTGGTAATTGGCGTTTATGTAGTGACAGTCGCCTAGGTGGCAACCAGCAACCAACACGGCAGCGGCTCCCTTCGCAAAGGCTCTCTCCAGAAATTTTGGAGCTACTCTGCCTGAGCACATGGTTCGGATGATGCGCACGTTGGTGGGGTACTGCATCCTGCTTACTCCTGCAAAGTCGGCGCCGGCGTAGGAGCACCAGTTGCAGCAGAAAGCCACGATCTTTTTGTCTGCGTTTTGCTCGGTTGCGGCGTTGATCTGAGAAAAAATCTGGTCGTCGGTGAAGTGGCGCATGGTTATTGTGCCAAAGGGACATTCGGCGCCGCAGGTGCCACATCCGGCGCACGCAGCTTCTATGACTTCGGTTTTTTTCAGTTCTTTGTCTACGGTGATGGCATTGTATGGGCAAACTCTGGCGCAAAGCCCGCAGACCTGGCAGTTTTCCATGTCCACGATTGGTGTTAGAGCTTCTACTGTTACCTTACCCTTTGCCATCAAGATGCTTGCGCGGGCTGCTGCGGCGCTTGCCTGCGTCACGCTGTCTTTGATATCCTTTGGGGATTCGGCGCAGCCCGCAAGGAACACTCCTCCTGTTGGTGTGTCTACGGGTTTCAGTTTTGGGTGAGCTTCCATGAAAAATCCGTCTGAGGTTCTGGACAACGTGAATAAGCGTTGGATTACGTCGCTGTCTTGTCTGGACTCGATGCCTATGGACAGAATTACCATTCCAACGCTGACTTCGTACAACTCTCCGCGCAACGTGTTTTCTCCAATTAGAACTAAATCATTTAATCTCCCGTCTTCAATGATCTCCGCGGGCAACCCACGGATAAATGTCACGCCTTCCTCCTTAGCCCTCTTGTAAAGCTCTTCAAAGCCTTTTCCGAAGGCTCGTATATCCACGTAGAAAACGTAGATTTTGGTTTCAGGCCAGTGCTCCTTGATGAGAAGAGCGTCCTTAATCGTGTTCATGCAACACACGTTGCTACAGTATAAGTGGCCGCTCTTCGCGGAGCGAGAGCCAACGCATTGAATGAACGCCACGGTCTTTGGAATCTGCATGTCGCTTGGTCGAATTAGATGTCCTCCGGATGGTCCACCTGCGTTTATCAAGCGTTCAAATTCTAGAGAGGTGATGACATTTGGAAACTTTGTGTATCCATAAGTCATGAGAGAGGTTGGATCAAACACGTCAGCTCCAGTGGCAACAATTATTGTGCCAACATCTAGCTCCACAGTTTCCGGCAACATGAGGAAATTGACGGTATGTCTTTCACAAGCATTTATACACTTGTCGCATACGATAAAAGACTCATTTAGACAAAGATTTCGATCGATAATGTAGGTGGATGGCACAGCTTGGGCGAAAGGTATGTAGATCGCATGTCTGGTCGCTAAGCCAACGTCGAACTCGTTTGGCGCCACTACCGGGCATACAGATGCGCAGTCGCCACAGGCTGTGCATTCCTCTGTGACATATCTAGGTTTCTTCAACACCTTCACCTTGAAGTTTCCAATGTATCCTGTAACCTCGGTGACTTCGCTGTTCGTTAACAACTCGATGTTTGGGTGTCTGCCAGCGTCTGACATCTTTGGGGCAAGAATGCAAATCGAACAGTCCATGGTTGGAAACGTCTTGTCGATCTGAGCCATCCTTCCACCTATGCTGGGCTCCTTCTCCACAAGATACACTTTGTAGCCTGTGTCAGCTAAGTCCAGTGCTGCCTGAATACCCGCAACACCTCCGCCAAGGACCAAGGCTTTTCGGGTTACAGGGACCACAAGCTCTTCTTGAGATTCAAGTAGCGCTGCCTTCGCAACTGCCATTCGAACCAGATCTTTAGCCTTTTCCGTTGCCTTCTCTTTCTCATAGAGGTGTACCCAACTGCAGTGTTCCCGGATATTGGCCATCTCGAAAAGATACTTGTTTAGACCAGCTTCTTCGCATGCGCGTCGAAAGGTGGGTTCATGAAGGCGAGGTGAACATGACGCTACAACCACACGATTCAGTTTATGTTCTTTGATGTCGTTTTTGATGAGTTCTTGACCTGGATCTGAGCAGGTGTATCGGTTATCCTTTGAAAGCACAACGTGGGGGAGGGTAGCCGCAAATTTTGCCACCTCTTCGCAGTCCACAGAGCCCGCTATATTTAGTCCGCAGTGACACACATACACGCCTATTCTGATTTCCTCACCAGAATTAGGGTTGGATTGTGGCGCTTTCATTTAGGAATCTCACCTCTGAAACGGGTTTCCAAGAGATTTTTCACCTTCCCAAATCACTTTGCTTCCAACCCACTTATGATCACTTTGAGACAGTCAATCCAGTATTTGAGGGAAGAATTTGAAAAGGAGCACGTTGCATGGGGCTGATAAAATCTGCCTAAACTTATAGTCTTAAGGTCTGAGGAAGCGTGTTTGAGCGATGACAGGATCACCCACTCCATGTAGTATGGAATTCCTATGAACAGCGCGAGGTCATACTGTCCCATTCCGTCCAAACCTTTCCACTCGGGATCTTGAAGTCTGTTGGTGATGTCCATGATTGACATCCAAGTTGCGGGTTGAAAGCTCCTTTTAACGAACTCGCCAAACATGTGCGCCGTGGCTACCACAGGTATTTCCGCCGTCTTAGCCATGTGAATCATGTAGTCGATCACTTTTTCCTCGCCTAAGCCTTTGTTGACAGCTTCATGTCCGACAATGAGTATGGGGCGCTTCGCCGTCTTCACCATAGTGACAACGACTTCTGGCTTTGCAAATACGAGGGCTTTCTTTGGACCTGGGATCTCCGCTCTCTGCCAGGGTTCCGCGCTCATGTTCACTCCTTCCTTTTCCTAATCAATCTTGGCAGGATTGTGGGATCGGGAATCGTTCTCTCCTTCCATTCCTTTTCCTCCAAAATCTTCATAATCTCATCCTTCATTGTGATCGGGATATCAGCGACTGTGCGGACGAAAAGGTGGATATCGTCGGGCATCGTGCCATAGAGCCGCTTATGTAGGTCGCAGTAATGCGTGAGCTTTATTGCCCGGCCCTTCGTTGTGTCACTTGGCCTTATACATAGCTTCGCAATCATAACCATCGCCTCTTCCTTAGTCTCAGCGGTGTAGAACAGGTGTTCAGGCGCTGGACCCACGTAAACTCGATCTCCAGTGCGGGCGTCGTAGACGTACCAGTCTTCTTCATGGTCTTTTCTGCCGAGAAGCATGCGTCTATACTTGGATCCGTGAGGCCCAACTATGACTGGTATGCCTAGTCTCCAGAAGCCGCTGGCTATTGATTGAGCCTTTTGAGATAGGGCACCCCACGACACTCCTACGGCGCCAACTCTGTTCAGAATGTAATCGGCAATTTCCTCATAGTTTGCGCGTAGATTGCGTCTAGCAAAGATGCTTGCAATCTTGACGGCTGCCCCAGATATGTGAGGGTTAGAAACGCAAGAACCAACGTTTGAAAGCCCCCCAGCATCAAAGTCTCCAGGATACATTTCATATGGGGTTTTTCCCTCCTCACTCTTGTACATGGCGATGGACATGGCGGAACAACCTGAGGCAACCACAATGTATCGGCGCTTCGCGAATTCGGAGCACATTTCCGCCACCTCTTTTCCACCGTGGGGATAGTTGGCGCATCCTACAAACCCCACTACGCCAGGTATTTCTCCCAAAACAATGGGGCTGCCGACTTTCCGTATTTCCAAGTCTTGTACGGCGCCTCGTCCAGCTCGAATCTTAAATTTCTCTTCCTTTAACTTCTTTTCCGCCGCCTTTATGATAAAGGTGTGTATGGACATGCCGGCGCGGCAGGCGCTCTCACAGCGCGCGCAACCCACACATTCTTCGTAAAGGTCCGCAAGCTTTTTCAGACTTCCTGCAGCCGCTTCTATCATCGCTTCTGGAATAGGTAGATCGTTCGGACAAGCCCTTCTGCAATCATTGCACTCTCCAATGGATGCACATTCCTTAGCTCTCTCAATTACTTCATTGACATCCGGGATAACTCTGAACTTCTTCCTTTTAGGAGCGACCTCGACAGAGGTTCTCACCGCCACCTCGCCAGCCTTGGCTGGGTCAAGAATGAGTACGCCGGGCACTCTTGCCTCTACAAGATCTGTTACGATCTTGTCTACTGGATCGCGTGTTCGATTTTGCAGCCCCAAACAGATTTTGTTGCTTGTCACGATAACCGGGGCCTTAATCTTTTGCGCCTCAATCAAGGAGTCTACGCGTACGCATTGCTCGTCAACAACTATGACGTCTGGGACTCCGCTTCTGATGAATCTAAGTTGCCATGAGATAGGTCCAACTATCTTGGCTTCGGGGCTTCGCCTGGTCAAGTCATGGGCAGTGCAACACAAGCCGCAGACTTCAACCTTACCGTGCAAGCCATTTGCTTTAAGATAGTCCACGATTTCAATGGCTGGCGGAACATTGTGCCCAATGCACGCGATAACTGGTTTCTGTAGGTCGACTACGCCAAATCCTATATCTACGAGCGGGGCTTCGGGGTCCGCCTTTGGAAAGCCGTAGGCCGCAATCTGAGCCATATCTGCGACTTCCATTCCAACATGGTCTATCATTCCCGCCTGAAGCACCTTAGACTCGAAGTCGATGTTGTTACCTTCTTGTCCAGTGTGGGTCGATGATAGCAGATGGGTGATCTGGCTTTCGACGTAGTCCAAGATGTCTTCTAGGTCTCCAAGATTCTTTGGTCGGATGCCGCAGACTAAGCGGGTAATGGGGGCCTCCACCTCGACGGTCACCCCGCCGATGTCGATGGGAAATCTTCGACCATACTTCTCGATCAAGTGTTCAACTAGATGTCTGGCATGAGCAGCATGAGCTGCGGCTCCTATGCAGCAGCCTAGCAGGAAGAGGCGGGACTGCTGCGCGGTCATGTCTATTCCACAAGCTCCACGCTTTCCACCAGTTAGGTCGCACTTGCCGAGAGTGCAGAGGCAGCATACGTCGCAGAAGGGCATGTAGAGGGGTTTGTAGCGTTTTAAGAGTTTTAAGTCCCATTCTCTGAGGTCTGTTATGGATGGAAATGGGGTTGGACCGATAGATTCAGTCCACTTTTCCTCGAAGATTCTGCCGATGGAAAGCTCCAGGTCCTTTATAACTCCGATGGCTGTTCTTAATTCCTTTATTTTGATGTGTGCAGCTTTTTTGGACATTCAGCGCACGGCCGAAATGTTGAATCTGTGAGTATTGGGAGCGCATTATTTAACCTTTCTGAAGAGCTGTCGCAAGTGTAGAAAAGACTAAGTTTAGACTTTACTCATCTATTACTTAAAGATAACAGTCTTGACAAAAGTAAAAAGGAAATTAATCATTAGTGTTTTCTGGAAAGGCAACGTTAGTAAGACCATATTAGTGGCTCTGATGTCTACATCAATTCTGAAAATTATACTTCGTCAGAAGCAGGTTCAACACCGAAACGGAGAGAACGCTGGAAGAAGAGGCAAAAAACATCGGCATCGAATTTGTCCGGGTTTCGCACGGGCACATGGCCAATCGCAATTTCTGAATCCGAAATGGCCCAACATCAGTTATCCAATTGCCGATTTAATTTTAGCTAGTACACATTTAACAATTTGAAGAAAGACTCTGAGTTATCGTTTGTTATAACCCGCTTTTTCCATTAGTTTTTTCACGGAGATGTAAGCGGGAGAAGTTGACGGTAGATTTAACAGAGATTTTCCAGCAAGAACATATTCCTCAACCCTTTCGTCATAAGCTATCTTTCCAAGGTATTCTAATTGCGTAGTCTTTTCGACTTGACTCTCTAGGTTTTCTGGAAATCTGAAGCCACCAATTACGTAAAAGTTTTTGAAGTCTATCTTGACTTCTTTGGCCACGCGGTACGCACGTTTAACGTGGTCGAAGGATTTCTTAGAGGGGTCGATTACGTCGAAGACGTCGTCAATCCTTACTGCAATTCTTCGGTTTAGGTGTTCCAAGCCTGCTGGTGAGTCGATCAGCACATATCTGTAGTTTTTCGATAAGGATTCTAAAGCTCCTTTCAGTGCTGCGTCTGGTAGACAGTAGCATCCTTCAATCCATTTTGTTCCAACGGCAATGAAATCGAAATAGTCGCCTTCGTACATGCCTTTTTCCCATATTCTGCTTTCAATTCGTTCAGTGGGTGGAACACCAACAGTAGTTCCGCCTTCTTCCAAGAAAGTTTCCACAAGTAAATCTGAAATGGTCTTCTTTCCAACCTCTTCTAGGTCTATACCAATCATCTCGCCGAGGTTTTGATCGGGATCCACATCCACCAAAAGCAGGGGAGTGTCTCCAATTTCAATAAAGTATTTGGCTATTAAAGCAACGAAGCTTGTTTTTCCAGTTCCACCGCGACCCATGATGACAAGCGTTTTCACGTTGTGCTCAATCTCCTTTGCCAGTAATCTCCTTACAGCTTGTTAGTTATCTTTTATGCTTAGCTTTTCACTCAAATTTTGTATAACGCGCAAAGCAGCCGATTCCCTGTATTTAAGAGGGGTTTCTCCACGCATTTCCGCCTCCACTACATTTTGGTCGAACGGCACAAGGTCAAGAATTGCCAAACCGTTTTTTTCTGCGAAGTCTTTGACAGTTTCCTTTTGAATTTTGCTTCCTATCTTGTTTCCAACTAAGAAGACCTGCTTTGTACCTGCGCCCGTAGCTAGATTATGGATGTGTCTGGCAGTTTCTAGGGATTTCATGTTTGCATCTGTGACAACTAACATTGTGTCCACGTATTGTGCTGTCCCTCTGCCTAGATGCTCAACACCCGCCTCCATGTCGATGATGACCACTTCGTTTCGTTCCACCACTAAATGACGGAGCAAAGCACGAACAACAGAATTTGCTGGACAAGTGCACCCTGAACCCACAGACCGTACAGTTCCCATTACAATTAAGTTCACGTCAAAAGGGGTCTTTACCGAAAATTCATTGATGATATCCACTACTTTAAAGGAGAGACGATAAACGCCCGGATATCCAGTACTCGTTTTAGATTCGATTAACTCCTTGTTTTCCGATATTGGCACTATGTTGCGTGCTTCCTTCAATGGCAAGCCTAATGTCAAAGAAAGATTTGGCGAAGGATCAGCATCAATAGCGATTGTTTTCAGCCCTCTACTTGCGAAGGAGTATGCTAAACCTCCAGCGATCAGAGTTTTGCCCACACCACCCTTACCAGAAACTGCGATTTTCACCTGTTTTTCCTCGTTTTCACTCGGTTTTTCGGTCTTATTTACGTTTCCTAAAGTAGAGTAAACCGTCTTTTTCGCAGATGTATTCAAAGCCAGCTTCAACTAATGCGCATGCTTCTTTGATTGTTTTGGCAACTCTTGAAGTGTACTCGCGCGCGCGTATGTTACTGTTGTGCCACAGTCACATAGGCTTTTAAGATACCGCATCCATGCTAAGCAAGAAATACGTCATCAAAATATCATAAGGCTGTAAGGTGAGAAATCTGTCTAAAGAAGATAAAATGTTGGGGGAGCTTACAAAGATACGTGAGCTGCTGACGCCAGCACCGTCTCCGCCACCTCCGAAAGGCATGTGGAAGGAGTTCATGGACTTCATTTCAAAATACAAGGTCATGGGTCTTGCTGTCGCCTTCATTATAGGTCTCTATCTAGGTGCTCTAGTACAGTCTCTCGTGGCGGACCTAGTAATGCCAATAATAGGTCTTGCTTTGCCTGGCCTTGGGAATTTGGCGACCTACACGATTACTGTTTCTGGCCAAGATTTCGGTATAGGAAGCTTCTTGGTAGCATTGATAACCTTCATCATCGTAGCCTTCGTAATCTTCATACTAGTGAAAGTCACCAAACGATGGGGAATAGAATAGCCTTAACTACCCCCTCTTTTTTCCATCCAACAACACCGAAACGCCTCCGCGCGCGCGCCTGAATTGTAGAGCCGACACCAAAAAGATATTTTCCCAGAAATGCCAGAATAGATCTGCAGGAACGAGAAATTCACAAAAGGCAAGCGCGCGCGCATTTTGTCACCCATTTTTGGCAATATTCAGGTTTATCTTTTTGAAGTGGTTGATGAGGAACCAAACAAACAAACGTCAAACAAAGCCTTTATATTTGGCAGTATGCGCCCGCGCGCAAGCGCAATTATTGACGAACACACCGATAAGAAATATTAATTCTCCCACAAGACACAGCGTTCCTGCCAGTAGTGAGTATCTAGCGTATTCATATGTCATCCACACAAGCAGAACTGAAAGGAAAAACAAAATCAGGTATGTCCTAGTTGGTCCCACTTTCCGCATCAAGAGGAGAGCTAAGGGATTCCTTTCTTCATACTTCTCTGGAATATATGCTTGTAAAAGATGATACGACATGATTTTCTCCAATGCACTAAACAATATGATCGCCAATGATAGGACTTGGTGCATATCCACCCCGTTAGAAGGTTGAGCTCTAGCTTACTTAATAGATATTCCATACGACAAAATATGTCGTCTTCTCAATATCCAATAGAAAACAAGGCGAACGCATTTGGCATTCGAATGGAGAAATAAGTGCTTATCTGGTATTCATACTGAGGGTTCATAATTCTTTAGTGTCTCTAGTCCGACAGTTCAGGTGTGAAGCAATCAAAAAAGCAGCCATCTGGTTTAAGATATGAGGAGGTGAAATCGCTAGGCAATTAGTCGAATTCGGAAACGTGTTCATTGTTCTTCTATGTTCACCAGATTCGATGTGCCATGCTTTATGATTAATTTGGCGTAGTGATTGTTGAGTGAAAAAAGATGATTCACCTAATGCGATCGTCGCTTAAAGTGCTTGTTTACCTGTTTATGTTAGTGATGATGCTAGTTCTTCCATTTGTAATTCAATCCTCGCTGGCGAGTCCTAGCGCTCCTGTTGCCGACTTTACATATTTGCCCGGAACTCCAGTCGTTAGCGAGACAGTGACCTTTGACGCCTCGCTTTCAACACCTGACGGCGGAACCATTGAAAGTTACATTTGGAGCCTTGGCGACGGCACGCCTTTGGTGATAGAGGCCGATCCGGTTACAACGCATCAGTATATGGAGGAAGGGGTTTATTCAGTGAGTTTAGTCATTGTGGATAGTGAGGCAGAGATAGATTCTACTACAAAGAATGTGACGGTTAGCTCGCCAGCATCGAGTTTGCTGGTTTTTGCTGAGGCTGCGAGCTTTGTTAGGTTAGATGATATAGATCCTAGCGGATGGTTCTATCAGGCTGTTCTCTACAACCCCTCTGACACAGACATAGTTGTTACTGGTTTAAGGTGGTGGTATAATTCAAGTCTCAAATTAGTTGATTCCGTGAGATCCGCTAGATGCTACGATTCTAGGTATTTCTCAGGTTTGCCGACGGCATCTGGGACTGTTGGTCAAGCACCTTCTTGGACTAAGTGGGAGTATCCTGCTGACAGTGTCTCTGTTACTGTACTCGCTGGAAAAATTGTTGTAACGTGGATTGAAGTGCCTACTAGATCTAACAATGGTGGCGTATCCATGTTGGCGACGTATTATGTGGAAGCCTATGATGGAGATCGATGGGTCTCTTCGCCCCTGTACTCTACGCATGGGGGAAATGACAATGCTGTTAGCACGGTGTTTCGAGCAGACTTCAATTTGACAACGGACCCTAATGACGAAGATCAAACTCATGTGAATCCACAGTGGCTCTTTAATGAAGACAGAGTAACGGGTCCTGGAACAACTGTTAGGGTTAGGTTAATACCGACCACCTCAAGTAGAAATGCTAAAAGTATAGATTACGCTACGATCAACATCACGTTTCCTTCTGCATGGAGCTATGTGCCTGACTCAGCCTACAATCCCTATGGCGAAACGATAACGTACTTCGTTGGGGCAAAAGATAGGTTAAAATGGGACTTAGACATAGATGTATATATTTATTCTGATAACCAGTCCATGGCTCAAAACTACATAGAGTTTAATGTAACTGCTCCCCAAACTTCAGGCATCTACAATTTCACTGTAAATTCATCAATAATGAGCGAACAGTCGGTTACAACAACGGAGAATCAGTTCATTTACGTCGTTGTGAAATCGCCTCCTGTAGCCTCTTTCACCTACTCACCTAAAATCTCCGTAGTTAACGAAACCATAACTCTCGATGCATCGCTCTCCTATGACCCAGACGGAAACATTACCAGTTACTACTGGGACTTTGGAGACGGAAGCAACGGAACAGGCGTCATCACGACTCACAACTACACGTCGATTGAGACCTACAACGTTACCTTAACAGTCATCGACAACGACAACTTAACAGACTCCGAATCTAAACTAATAGTTGTTGAAAAGCATCCAATAGCCACATTTACGTACTCGCCAACCGTTCCACTCGTAAATCAAACAGTCACCTTCAACGCCTCACTGTCAACTCCAGACGGCGGAACCATAACCAACTATTTCTGGGACTTCGGAGACGGAACTGAAATCACGGAAACAAATCCTATTACATATCACAACTACACGACAACAGGAATTTTTAATGTGACACTGAATGTTACAGACAGCGAGGGATTATGGGACATTGAAACCAAACCCATAACTGTCACAAATTATCCGACAGCTTCATTCACATTTTCACCTCAGAACCCTCTTGTCGGCGAGATAATAACCTTCAATGCGTCACTGTCAACTCCAAACGGCGGAAACATAATTGATTACATATGGGATTTGGGAGATGGAACAAACGAAACTGGTGCAATTAGTATCCATGCTTACACAGCAGCAGGAAACTACACGGTAAGTCTAACAATCACCGACAGTGAGGGACTAGGCGACACCGAGAATAAATCCGTAATTGTTCAAACAGCTCCCGTTTACATCCACGACGTAAGAATACTCAATGTTATTCCCTCAGCCACTGAGGTAGACCTTGGTCAAATAGTCAACATCACGGTAGTTGTCCGAAACGAGGGAAACTTTACCGAAACCTTCAACGTCACCCTCTACTACGACAACAACACTATTGGAACACAAACAGTTGCGAATCTTGCTCCAAGCGCGGACAAAACACTAACCTTCAGCTGGAACACAACAGGAGTAAAACCTAATGCTAACTATACAATAAAAGCTGAAGCGAGCACAGTTCAGGAAGAAACTGATACAGCTGACAATACAAACGCCGACCATACCATAAATGTCAAAAGGGAAGTTGTCCCTCAACCGTTCAACTGGACTTCAATACTTACTTATATTCTCCCCATAATCCTCGGATCTGTATTCTTCCTAATCGCTGGGATTATGTGGAAGAAAAGAGGCCCAACGGCAGCGGGTTTCAAATTCTTTGATGAAATAACTGGCGGAGGCATCCCTGATACGTATGCAACAATGGTCATTGGTGGCGCGAACTCGGGAAAGAGAATGCTCTGCCAACAATTAGTCCATGCCTATCTCAGCAAAGAAAAACCATGCATTTACGTCGTCTATGACTCCTTCCCAGATGAAGTTCGGAAAAACATGAAAAACTTTAACTGGAACACATCAACATACGAACAAAAAGGAGTCTTCAAATTCGTAGACTGTTACACACCCATAGCAGGTGTGACCAGCAAGGAAGAGAATTTTGTTGAACAACCCTTCTCGCTTTCAGACCTCGGCATCGCAATATCCTCAGCGATGAGTCAATTAAAACAGAAGTCACCCAAAATATTCTTGGACTCTACGGCTCCCCTCTTCACACGCCTTGAACCTTCAACAGTTGTTGAATTCTTACAGGACCGCAGCGCAAGAGTAAAGGGCGGCCATGGCGCTTTCTTCTTCACTATAGGCGAGGGAACAGTCCCCTCAGATCTCATGAGCAAGTTAGAAGAAGTCATTGACTGCATTATCCAATTGCACGTTCGCGAAGTGGATGGAAAAATTGCAAGAAAACTTAGAATCAAAAAATTGAGAGGGCGAAGATTTGCTGACTCTTGGATATCATTCGAAATCAACCCAAAAAGAGGATTGATCTTCTTCCCTCCGAAAGATTATTGAAGAAGTCAAAGTGAAATTGAAAACGCGATTGATTTCAGGTTCTACTTATTATATTTTCCTCTGAAAATACATTGATACCGTTTTCCAATATTTTATACGGTCTAATCTGTTGATCATGAGCAAAACCACGCATTTTTTCAATTTGAATAGCCCTGACAATACGTGCCCGCGTGCCCTCGTTAAAGGTATGAAAAATTATGACTCCATGTGATAGGAACTCTTCGATCTGCACCTGTCTCTCGAGGCTAGTTGCTCGAAGTTCCGTTGTTATTAAAGTAGTAACGCCCAAGTCTGCAACGGTCCCCATTAACTCCAGCACGGCATTCCGTCGTTCAGTAACATCTGGATATTGAAGCACCAGAGTGTTAACAGGATCAATAGCAATACGTTTCACTTGATTTTCTTCAGTTTTCGTCCTTATGGTCTCTTTTAGATTAAGCAAAGCATACTGCTTGTCCGCTTGCCTGCGAAATGGAGAAGCATCGAAAAATAGAAGTTTTCGATCTTTTTCCAACTTGCCAAGATCCCAACCAAAACCGACCATGTTTTCCTTGATATGGTTTGGGCTTTCACCTAGAGATACATGCAGACCCGTTTCACCATATTTGGTTGCGCCACTGTACAAAAACTGGATACAAAATGTAGTCTTTCCAGATCCTGGTCCACCACAGACTAGTGTACAGCGTCCGAACGGCAAACCTCCCCCCAACATGCTATCAAGACCTTCAATACCAGTAGGAACCTTTTTCATGTATGCAGACTCCGTTTTGTTCTAATGCATGCATCAAACTTCTATCTCATTTCTATATCATTAAAGACTTATGAACCACAAATACAGATTGGAAATTCTAGACCTAGAACCACAAATACAATATCATTCATTTTCACCACGACTTTGCGCGTGCAAAATAAGCTTCTGTATGCATTCTATTGTATTGCGCGCGCGTTAGGCAAGACGAAGCTTCGTCGTCCAGACAGAAAAAAATGGGGGTTTTGCGGGGGGATATCTTCGCTATTAGTGGAAACTGCGATTTTCACTTCATTCTCTCCACTAAGCTTTCTATGCAGATAGCCACACAAGCTGGCTATTTACGTTTTCTGGAATCGCGCGCGAGCGAACTCTTATATGAATGGGTTCTTTTCCTTTGGTCTTATCAGCACGGGCGATATCTGGTTATTTAAGAGCATTGAAAATCAAAAGATAAGCGGGCGTCTGAAACATCCAAGTGAGCCGTCGTTCTCCGCTGCACACGTCAGAAAAAGAGCGGAAAACTCACTAGGCTCGAAAAAAGAAGCAGAAAAAATTTAGGATAGTTCCAATGTTGCTTTTGTATTTTCTTCATCTTCCCGTTTTATCTTGAACCCTTTTTTGGTGCAGAGACGAATCATCTTTAGGTTTTTTGACAGGATGTTCCCGCCGATTGTTTCCAGCTCCATGTGTTTGCCAATCTCGATGAGACAATCAATCAGCTTCGATCCAAGCCCAAGTCGTTGCCACTGGTCCCCGACAACAACAGCAAACTCACCTCGTTTTCGACCTGGCTCCAAGATGATTCGTGCAACACCGATAATTCTTCTTCTTTTGTCTTCTTTTTTCTCTGCTACTATGGCGATTTCACGGTCATAGTCTATGTTGCAATACCTAGTTAAAGTGTTGTGGGACATGTCCCTCATCACTTGAAAGAATCGAAATCGCATCGTTTCTTCCGATAAGGACTGAAACAGTTCACAGAGAAGAGTTTCGTCTTCAGGTTTTACAGGACGGAGAACAACAAATGTTCCATCCTTCAACTTCTGCCGAGTAATATACTTTTTGGGGTAGGGAGTGATCACTAGGTGTTCGTGAGGTTGAATTTTTCTCTGAACTACCTCTGTGTCTATAACTATGCGAGCGTCTACAGCTACAATATTATTTTCACTAACTATGATTGGGTTTATGTCTATTTCTTTTATTTCCGGAAAGTCTACTACAAGTTGAGAAAACTTTACCAAGATCTCTTCAAGTTTAGTGCTAACAGAATATTGATTTGACTTCAAAAGCTTGCAAACGGCGGTCTTCTCCATAAGTCGCCTTGCAAGCACCTGATTCAACGGTGGAAATCCCATGTTTACGTCATTTAAAAACTCTGTGGCAATCCCTCCCATGCCAAATACGATGACTGAGCCAAAGTAGGGGTCTTTCTTAGAACCGATTAAGAGTTCACACTTTTTATTATGGATCATCGGTTGGATGATAACGCCATGAAATTTTGCTTCAAGTTTGTATTTTCTGACTTTTTCAGCCAGCTCTTTGAAGAACGCTTTAACTTGTGCAGGTGACTGTACATTTAAAACAACTCCATCGGCTTTAGATTTGTGAGTTATCTGCGGTGACAGCAACTTCAGAACGACAGGGTATCCTAGTTTAGAAGCTGCAGTTACAGCTTCTTTCGGGGTTTTGGCAACTAGGGTTTTTATCGTCGGGATTTTGTATGCTTCAAGAAAATGCAAGGACTCAGATGGATTTAAGACTCTCATTCCTTCTCTAGATGCTTTCCCTAAGACTTCTTTAAGGAACGTCGGAATGGATAACTCTACGGATAATTCTTCGGGAGTTTCATAGAGAAGCTCCAAGTTTCTAGTGTAACCATACATATTCATGAAGGTGGAAACCGCCTGCTCGGGTGTCATGAATGCTGGAATACCATTCTTCCGCAGGATTCTTCTGGCCTCCCGGCAGCCATCCTCACCCATTAGAGACGTAAGGATGGGCTTTGTGGTCTGTCTCGAAAGCTCCGAAATTATCTTCGCAGTTTCAACCGGGTCGGCTACTCCTTGAGGGGTACATATGATCAAGAAGCCGTCGCTGTGGGGATCTTTGAAGCAGATTTCCATAACTTTCCTAAACCTATCTGCCGTGGCTTCTTCTAGGA
>CAYGCU010000004.1:0-19881 GCA_964348475.1 uncultured Candidatus Bathyarchaeia archaeon | reverse complement strand
TCGTAGTCTTCGGAACTGGGCTGAGGGAAAAGAATCTCCAACTCCATAAGCCTTGCCACGGGCACCCTCACGATTTCCACTTTTCGCTCGTTCCCCACGAGAAACTGGGCAACCTTCTCGGGACTGCCGATCGTGGCTGACAAACCGATCATCTGAAAATCTTTGCCGGTGACCCATCGAAGTCTCTCCAGAGCCAGAGACAACTGGCTTCCACGCTTGCTGTCCGCCATCTCATGAACCTCGTCGACGATCACCCACCTGACCTGTTGAAGGTGTTGACGCATCAACCTGCCAGGCAACACGGCTTGCAGGGTTTCGGGTGTGGTGATCAGCATGTCAGGTGGGCTTCGAGCCTGTCTTGTGCGCTCTTTGGTGTCGGTGTCGCCGTGTCTCACCGCCAGCTTCACGTCTAGATGGTTGCACCACCATTCGAGGCGCTCTAGCACATCTCGATTCAGGGCTCTTAGCGGGGTTATGTAGAGAACCTTGATTCCGCGAGCTCTTACAGGCGTTTGAAGGAGCATGTGGAGAACGGGAAGAACCGCTGCCTCGGTTTTTCCGGTGGCGGTCGGCGATATAAGGAGAACGTTTTTTCCCTCGAGGATTTTGGGTATTGTTTTTTCCTGGGGCTCGGTTGGCGCCTCGAACCCCCTCTGCTCGATCAGCCTGCGAATGGGTTTAACGAGCGTCTTGAAGGCGTTCTTTGGAAGTTCCATCTAGGCCAACCTGCCCAGAACCAAGGAGATACTCGGAAGCGTGTGTAAAAGCGTTTTGGAAAACAACGGTGCGCTAGGTCGCGAGTGTCTTTCTATTAGTTTCCTTCTTTCACATCCGTCTAGATCATCTTCACCACGCTATTGCCTTTAATGGTTTACCTACAACGTGTCTAAAGATGACATAAACATGTCTAAATTTTACGGTTTTGCGTTGTATGAATGGAAAGTTTTTTATTCAATATCCTTCAAACATGGTTACGAAAAATGGAGGAAAATGTATGGCTAGATGTCCGAAATGCGGAGGCGAAGTTGCCAACCCAAGAAAAACATGGAAGATGGCAGGTCGTCCAGACAGAACTGGCAAGAGAACTGAGCTGAAGATAGGCCTTTATGACTGCCCCAAATGCGGGGCTTTCAGGAAAGTTCTGGAGAAGCGAAAGATTTAGACGCGGGCACCATTTAGCGACCCGTATGCAGAAGAGGCGAGCAAAACAAAAAGCCCGCCCCTCTTGTGGAAGAAGCTCTAGGGAGGGGAGTATTGGCGAGGCGGAAATCGAAACTGAAGCTATAGATGTCTAATCGGCTGTGACAGAACTGTGGCGCGTGGAGGCGCTCTGCATATCCCCTCTTTTTGTGTATTGAAGCGGTAGGTTTTTAACCTATAATGGCGTTCTCTCGTAGAAAAGGTGGATCAGGTGAAACTGAAGGAGCTGCTCAAAAGCGACTACGTGAAGTCCGCTATCATGTTACTTATCCTCGCAATCAGTGTTTTTGTTTTCTGGTTTGGTTTGAGGGCAGCTTTAAGGGTTGAATACCCGTTGTGTGGGGTGGCCTCTGGAAGCATGAAACCCACCTTAAGAATCGGCGACCTTATCGTGGTTCAGGGGCAAGACCCGAATGAAATCGATGTGGCTATGGCTCCCAAGGGAGATATCATAGTGTTCTACAAACCTAAAGGGTGGCGAGATCCAAACGACCTTATCGTCCATAGAGCCATAAACAAGACTCTCAAAGGCGACCAATGGTATTTTAAAACAAAGGGAGACGCAAACTTTGGGCCAGACCCTTGGGAAGTTCCAGAAGATTACTTGATCGGTAAAGTTGTAAATTTGCGGGTACCACTAGCAGGTTTCATCACCTTCCTAATGCGGACTCCAGCCGGAATACTGGTGATCCTACCGATGTTAGTTGTGATATTCATCGACTGGATTCCATGGCCGAAAAAACATCCTGAACCTTAAGCCAGCCCTTTTGAGTACTTCTGCAAACACAAACGTACGAAGCGTACATTTTTCATCGGTGCGACAGTTTGTTGATGTAAAGGCTAAGCCAGTTGAAGCATCGAAACTCATATTAAAAGTGAAGTGTTTAAGACTTAGCCATGGAAATACTAAGCGTTCAAAAGCTTCTTCTTTACGTGCTAATTTGTGTAATGTTCATTCCCTATGTGGCTTCGTCTTTGGGGCTAGGTGAAAGGCTAATCTATAATGCGGAAATTGTTGCGTTTGTATCTTGGTACATAGCAAGCTTAGTTTTTCCTCTAGGTCTGAAGGAGTTGGACACTGCCTTTATTTTGTGGTACATTACGTTTGTTCTGGTGGGCGTAGCTATAGGTTCTGACATGGTTTATCGCATTCACGTGACACAAGGAAAGAACGTTTCGCCCGCCTATTGGTATGACGGATTTGGCAGACTGACGCCTGCTTTTTTCTCGTTCATACAAAGTTGGGGTCTCCTTGTGATGCCGGGATGCGTGCTATTCCTTATCATGGTGTTCGGTCGAAGGGTGTACTGGAAATCTGAAGAGGCAACTTAGCCGCTTATGAATGGAATCGTACAGTCTGCGTTCACAAAGACGCTCTAGACGTATTTTCTGGTTTTTCTTTTACGTAGACCAAGCCTTTATAAGACACTCGCTCCCATTGAGGTTGATGTGGTGTTTACATGCCGAAGGTGAAGGCTTCGGTGAACATTGAAAACGTTGTTGCGTCCGCGACGCTGAACCAGAGGGTTGACCTCAACGCGGTGGTGAAAGGTTATCCAGGAGTTGAGTATCGCCCAGAACAGTTTCCTGGTCTAGTTTTCAGGTTGAAGAGGCCGAAAACCGCCACTTTGATCTTCAACTCAGGAAAAATGGTTTGCACAGGCGCCAAATCGGAGAAGGAGGCTAGAAGGGCGGTGGTGAAGGTTATCAAGGAACTGAAGAAGAGCGGCATAATCATAATCGGCAAACCCGAGCTGAAAATACAAAACATCGTTGCCTCGGCAAGCCTTGGGGGAATGATTGACCTTGAAAAATCTGCCTACGCGCTGGGAAGAACCATGTACGAGCCTGAACAGTTTCCCGGTCTCATTTACCGAATGGACGAACCCAAGGTGGTGATTCTTCTGTTTGCAAGTGGAAAACTGGTTTGCACAGGCGCCAAGAAGGAGCAGGATGTCTACGATGCAGTTAGCAAGCTTCATCAGAGACTTGAAGACGAAGACCTAATATACTACGAATAGCGTTTGGAAAACTCTTATTTTTTCACCTGCTTCAAGATCAGCTTGTATTGATCTTCTTTGATGGCGTCCATCTCGTAGAGTTTTTCAGCTGCCTCGCTCACCCTTAGCAAGTAGTACAGTGTGACCTTGTTCTCCGCTAGTTTTTCTTTCCCGCCTTCCTCTCGGTCCAATAATACCATGGCGTTCGTCACTATTCCGCCTTCGGCTCTGATCGCCTCTGTCGCCTTTCTCAGAGAACCTCCGGTTGTGATGAGGTCGTCTATTAACAGCACACGGTTGCCAGGCATGAGGAGGCCTTCAATTCGGCGCTCTCGCCCGTGTGGTCGTGTGCGTTGGCGGATGTAGAGGAATGGCTTGTTCAGGCGGTATGCGATGATGGAGGCGAAGGGTATTCCCGCGGTAGGTATACCTGCGATTCGATCGAAGCTTTCGGCTCCCAACTCGGTTTTTGTGAAGTCCACGTAGAGGTCGCAAATTCTTCTAAACGCGTCAGGGAAGCTTGGGACGATTCTAAGGTCGATGTAATAGGGGCTTGTTCTCCCGCTAGTGAGCTTGAAAGTTCCAAACTTCAGGGCGCCAATCTTGTTCAAAATTCTGCACAACTTGACTTTCATTACTTCCTCTTCTTTGTTTAGCGGCAATATGGCTCCCTCAAGTATCAACTTGACAAGCTTTCTGCAATTTTCAGACCAAACTCTCTAGCCGCTTCTGGTCCTCTTCCCGTTATTATTTTTCCGTCAACCACAACTGGAGCTTCTGAGATTAGTGCTCCACCCTTCTCCAGCTCATTTATGGTGGTTGCTGTTCGAAAAACCGTTGCCTTCTTACCCTTGAGTAGTCCTGCTTTGGCTAGAACCACCGGCGATATGCAGATGGCTGCGACTAGTCCTCCCTTTTGATGCAAAGCATGAACTATTTTTTGAACCTTTGAGTTGTTCCACAGATGAGTTTGGGAGCCTGATCCGCCGACGACGACAACGGCGTCAAACTCCGCTGGGTTAACCTCGTCTACGGTGGTGTCGGGAGTCACCTGCATGCCAAACATTCCTCTGGCTGTTCCAGCCGCGGTGCTGGCTACCACAACTTTAACGCCCTCTCTTTCTAGGACGGCTTTCGGCTCTTGAAATTCTTCGTCTCTAAAGTCTCTTGGAGCAATTATCATCAATGCTTTCTTTTCCACTTGTCTTAAACCTCCTTTCACGATTCTTATCTGAACTTTATTGTGGGTTTGATTTTAAAGGGCTTGTGCCGTCCGTTATGTTTAAATGAAACTCGTGGGAATGTTGTAGAAGGAGATTTTAATGGTTGATGTGTGGCTTCCCTACGGCAAAAGCGAGGTTTGCGCAAGAATCCCCACCAGAAACTTCTTGGGAACAATTGAACCAAAGGAAAAACCTGGTGTAGCAGACTCTCGGGCTGAGGTTGAGAGGGCCCTAAGAGAGCCTATTGGAACCAAGCCGTTAGGTGAAATCGTAAAGCCTGATGGCACGGTAACTGTGGTGGTGGATGATGCAACCCGAGCAACCCCGAGTTATCTGATGGTTTCTCCTTTGCTGGACGAACTGAATCGGGTGGGTGTGAAGGATGAAAGCATCACCCTCATTTTCGGGTGTGGTAGCCACCGCGAGGTCAAACCTGAAGAGATGAAGAAGCTTGTGGGCGAGGAGGCCCTAGAAAGAGTGAAGTTGGTGAATCACGACGCTAAGTCTGAGAATCTTGTTTACCTCGGTAAAACAGCTAAGTTTGGAACGAAGGTTTACGTGAACAAGGTTTTCGCCGAGGCTGACGTGAGGATTCTAGCTGGGGACGTGGAACTGCACTACTACGCTGGGTATGGTGGTGGGAGAAAAAGCGTTCTCCCCGCTGTCTCAGGTGCGGAAACTATCCGGCATAATCACGCTATGCTTTTGAATACTAAAGCTAGGACGGGTGTGTTGGAGGGCAACCCTGTGCATGAAGACATGGTGGAGGCGGCGAAACTGGCAAAGGTTGATTTTGTTCTGAACATTGTCACCAACAGCAAGAATGAGTTAGTCAGGGCATTTGCGGGAGATCTGGAACAGGCCTTCCATGAGGGGGTGAAACTCATAGACGAAATGTACAAGGTGCCAATTGAAAGGAGGGCAAAAATTGTACTTGTGAGTCCGGGTGGTCATCCCCTTGACATCAACCTTTATCAGGCTTACAAGGGAGTTGACAACGCGCTTGACGCTGTGAAGAGGGGCGGAGTCATGGTTTTGGTGGCTGAGTGTCCTGAGGGGCACGGGCACGATGTTTTCTACGAGTGGATGACGAAGTTTAAGGGCGTAAAGCAGATGGAGAAGGAGATAAAGAGGCGCTTCCGTCTGGGGGGGCACAAAGCTTACTACCTGCTGAAGGCTGTGCAGAAGGCTGAGATAATCCTTGTTTCCGCCATGCCAGACTATTTAGCTCAGAACGTGTTTAAGTTGAAGACGGCGAGAGCGATCAACGACGCGTTGCGTGACGCCTTTGATATCGCGGGCAAGAACGCAAGGGTTTGGGCTATGCCCCACGGAAACATGACGCTTCCCGTTTTCAAGACTGCAGAATAACAGGACAAAACAGAGGACGGCTGGAGAGAATCGTGCAAACAACATTCACACTAAGGCGGTTTAATTCCCCGGATTTGGAGAGGGTGATCTACATAAATCGTGAGTGTCTTCCAGAAAATTATTCCAGCTTCTTTTTCTTAGATTTGTACAAGCGCTATCCTGAGACGTTCCTAGTTGCGGAGGAAAAGGGGGAGGTGGTGGGCTACGTCATGTGTCGGATCGAAAAAAGACTGCCCGGTCTCGGGATAGGTATCAGGAAGAAGGGACACGTGATTTCTATCGCGGTTTTGCCAGAGTATCAACGCCAGGGCGTTGGGTACGCTTTGATGCAAGAGTCTATGAGGTCTATGTTGCTCTATAATGCGAAGGAGTGTTTTCTGGAGGTTCGGGCGAGCAACACGCCAGCCGTAAAACTCTACAAGAAGATGAGGTTTGAGATCAGGCGTACATTGCGGGGATACTACTCGGATGGAGAAGACGCCTACATGATGGCAAGAAAGCTGCCCTTCGAACCTTAATTTTGCGGCACATTTGCTCTTGCTAGGAAAGATATAGTTTTTTCAATTTTGTGCAGTTTAGATCAGCGCGTGCATCCAATGTTTTGTGGTTGCGTATTCGTTTAGACGATTACAATTAGACCATATCAACGGTATAGGGTTTATAGAAAATAGCAGGTAGAAAAAGAGATTGACAGTTTTCATAACGACGAAATTATTGTAGAAGGGGGCTATGGGGTCTAGAGAGGAAAAGGACAAAGAATAATTCCAAGTAACCAACACCCACTTCTTTCTCAAAACCAAAGAAAGTGGAGCATTTATCTAAAACCAGAATGCTATTTTAATAGAGCTCCATGAACAAAGCAGCTTACAGAGAAATCATCCAGCACCTGATGAAAATACCCAACCCAACAAAACAAGACGTAAACTTAATCAAGACAAGAATAGCCGGCAAATACAATCTAGAGAAGGTCCCATCCAACTCCAAACTAATACGCTACCTCAAAACTCACGAAAAAACCAGACTTCTCTCTATCCTCCGCAGAAAAACAGTCCGCACAATCTCCGGAGTCACAATAATTGCGGTAATGACCAAACCTTGGCCCTGCCCCCAAAAGCCTTCGTGCGCGTACTGTCCAGGCGGCCCACCCTACGGGGTTCCTCAAAGCTATACAGGATTTGAACCAGCAGCCATGAGAGGAATACAAAGCAGGTTCAACCCTTACAGGCAGGTTAGAAACCGTGTCAAACAGCTAGAAGCAATCGGACACATCGTGGACAAGGTGGAACTAGTGGTGATGGGTGGAACTTTTCCCAGCATGCCCCTCAGTTATCAAGAGCGTTTTGTAAAGCGCTGTCTAGACGCGGTCACTATGAAGAAATCTAGGTCGCTGGAAGTAGCCAAAAAAAGCGCGGAGACAAGTCAAATCCGCAACGTCGGCATCACAGTGGAGACACGCCCTGACTGGGCCAAAGAAAACCACGTTGATCACATGTTGTGTATGGGAGTAACTCGCGTGGAGTTGGGCGTCCAAAATGTTTACGATGAAGTTTATGAGCTGGTCGGTCGGGGACACACGGTTCGGGATGTGGTTGAAGCTACACGTATATTGAAGGATGCTGGACTGAAGGTGGCTTACCATCTCATGCCAGGGCTGCCTGGTTCAAGCTTTGAGCGCGACTTGAAGGGGTTCCAGAGGATCTTCACGGATTCCAGCTTCAAGCCGGACATGATTAAGATTTATCCCTGCCTGGTTCTTAATGGAACAAGGGCTTACGAGTGGTGGAGTCAAGGAGAGTATCAGCCCTACACCACCGAGGAGGCAGCTCAACTTGTTCTGGAGGTGAAGAGGATGGTTCCTCGTTGGGTTCGGATCATGAGAATTCAGAGGGACATCCCCGCGTTTCTCATCAAGGCTGGGGTAAACAAGGGCAATCTTCGACAGATTGTTTTGCGGAGACTTAGGCAGCAGAAAATCAGGTGTCGATGTATCCGATGTCGCGAGGCTGGGCATCGATGGCTGAAAGACGGAGTGAAGCCTGATCCCAGCAACATACAAATTATGACTAGCAAAGAGACGGCTTCAGAAGGAGAAGACTTTTTAGTTTCTATTGAAGATCCAATCAACGACATTCTTATAGGTTACCTTAGGCTTCGCATTCCTTCCGAAAAGGCGCATAGACCTGAAGTACTTCCCGGAGTGACGTCGATTGTTCGTGAGTTGCATGTTTACGGTCCTTTGGTTCCAGTTGGAAAGCGCATGGTGAAAGCGTGGCAACATAAGGGCTACGGAGGCATTCTTCTCTCAGAGGCTGAGCGGATATCTCGGGAGGAATACGAGCTGAAAAAGGTTATTGTTACGAGTGCTCTAGGAACAAAGCAATATTACAAAAGGTTTGGTTACGACTATGACGGCCCGTACGTTTCCAAGATGTTGGAGAACTAAATGGTTCTGATAGGGTTTGGGTTTAGTGGCTGAAATCGGCATAATGGATGATTCGCCTGTAAAGTGTTACGTCGTAGGGTGTAAAAATTCCGACTACCTTGTTGTTCTTGACGACTGGGACGCGTTTTATGCCGTGTTTAATAATTAGTTTGGCTACTTCGAGAACTGAATCTTCTGGGGAGCATGTTATTGGGGATAAGGTCATGAATTCTTTCACTTTGACTTTGTTTGGATTCAAGCCTTTGGCTACAACTTTTGTTAGTAGGTCCCATCCAGTAATGATTCCGATGGGCTTTCCGTTCTCTGTGACAGGGAAACCCTCTACTTCATGTTTCACTATGAGTCTAGCCACCTCTACGGCTGTCATGCTTGCGTCTATCCTAATCACTTTCTTGGTCATTATGTCGCCGACTTTTGCTGAAAGCATTTGTTCTTTAGACATTTTGGCTCCAGCTTACGTGCAAAGTGATGGATTTAAGCCTTTCCTCCGAATCTTCTTAACTGTGTTAATCAGTTTGGTTGTGGCTATGTTGTTCTCTTTCTTCCTTTCTTTCTCTAGCCCCCTACAGCCCTTCTCTCCCTATGTTTTCTCTTAGCTCTCTGGGTGTTTTTTAAGAGCTGTTTTTGCTGCTAACTTCCGTGTGGCAATGAGCACGTCTGACTTATATATAGAACTAAGTTTCATAAAGATTTAAAAAAGAGTATGCTATGTATGTTATAATTCTTTGAAGCATAGGGGGTGATTATGTGGTCAATGTTGGCAAAGGAAGGTTGTTCAGAAGGGCTGATGGCAAATACCTGATTTATCTACCATTAGATATGGCAACTGATTCTATGTTTCCATTCAAAACAGAGTCTTCAGTGAGAGTTAAAGTGTCATTCAAGATTGGAGAAAAAAGACTGGTCATAGAACCCTTAGAAGAGTGAAGGCTTCAAGTGTCCACACATACGCTGTAGTCTCTATTTATTAAGGCCAAAATCCTTGATTATTTGCACATAGTTTACATGGTCAAATGACATCTGATTTTGACGAATCTCTTCAGATACAATCTTGAATCGGTAGCATAAACTAACGGTAACAAAAGAAGAACATTGAGGTAACTAATCTTCCACACCTAGGACAATTAACATTTTATGATGAATGGAAAGAATGAGGTTAATCTTCTGATGATTTTTCCTCCGCTAAGTATCTCAGTGATAAGCGCTTGGCAATAATTCCTTTTAGGCTGATGAGCATAGTGTCATAGTCTTGTATGTCCTTTCCCCAATGCAGTAGATGTTCTCTAACGAATTTGGAATACTCCGTGTAATTTCTATGTAGGGATATCATTACTCCGTTCTTTCCTGTGCCTTCGGCATTTGCCGCAAATATGATATTTGGAAATTTCATCATCCATTTTGTAGCTTCCTCGCCTGATTCAGCAGTTATAGGAGTCTTTGTTTTAACACAAGAAATTGCCATAATTTCGTATCCCATTTTTACTAAGTCTGGTATTACAGTAAATTCTTGTATCACTCCTTCTTCCACAAGTCTATTTCTCGTCCTTGTTATAGTTGGTTGTGATACTCCTAAAATTCCTGCTATTTCCCTATCACTCCTCTTGGAATCCTTCAACAATTCCAAAAGAAGTTTCACCATAATCTTCTTCATTCACAATGACCTCTGAAACTATATATTCTTGATATAAATTAATTCTTCTGGTTCTGTCATAACTTCTCGACATTTCTAACATTTTATAGTTTCAAAGACATGGAAGACTTCGCGAACTTGTATAAGGATAATGTTACCTCAAATGAAAAGTGGTCAGCTAGTACAATAGTCACTGTGGAAAGCGTAACAAAATGAAGACAAAAGCAGCATCGGGATGGCTTTGGCGCATTCGTTCCTTTATTTTATTTTGTCAGGTTATTGAACCTGTATGAGGAAATGAAGGATCTGGAAATTAAGGAGATGCCTCTTGCAGACAAATACAACAAGATTCCGATGTTTCTCCAAAATTCTACTAGTTCCTTTTCGCGTGATCGTCTTTTGATGCTCCGGCTCTACGGACACTTGGTTTGTCCCTATACTTTTCTTTATATTCTCCTTCGCATTGTCTGCACATGCAAAGAGGCGTACCCAAGGAGTGGCGAAATCACTTTTTCTAAAACAGATCAGTTTGAAAGAAAACAACTAAAATTTCAAAATCATAAGTGGTAGGTAACAACCCTTATCTTAGTGTCCAACCTTTTTTCAGTTGAAACCGAACACTGATACACCTTGAAGATATTCGGTTTACCCAAGGGGAATGAACGTTTGGAAACGGAACAGACCCAGAAAACTCCTAGGCAATTCCTCGACGTAGCTTTCGCCATAGATTACGAATTATGGGAGGAAGTTACGAAGAGAATGCGCAAGAAACAATTGACCTTGTCCGAGACAGTAACCAAGGCACTGAAACAATATTTGAAAATAAAGTAGGATAACGGTCAACCCAAACATGCACAAGTGAAGTTACACAGTCAAATATCTAGTTGATTTTTATATATCTAGCATTGTAGACAGTGATTATAGGTAGCAGCGACGCTACAGTATAAAATTGGAGAAATAAAGTTTGAGCGAAGGGTTTCCGGGATATAAAGGAAAAGCATTGCAAGTTCTGAAGAAGGTTGGCGCCGAAATTGGCGACCTCATCCGCGTCACAAAAGATACGAAAACCTACGAGGGCATCCTTATCCCTCGATCCGAATATGGCGGTGAAAGACACGTCGTAATCAAGATGAAGAGCGGGTACAACATAGGAATCCACATCACCCCGAATATGCAAATCAAAAAGATAGGTGTAGGAGCAAAACCAGCCTTCACACCACCACCACTTCCAAAACATAAGCCCGGCCTACCCAAAGTGGCGATCATAAGCACCGGAGGCACCATCGCCAGCCGAGTGGACTACAGAACAGGAGGAGTGCGCTCCGCCCTCTCCGCAAGCGACCTCTACAGCGTCGTTCCAGAACTCTCAGAAGTCGCCACAATAGACGCCCAGATTCTCTTCAGCCTCTACAGCGAAAACATCACAGCGAAACACTGGTCAGAAACAGCCAAAACAGTTGCACAACACATCCAAAAAGGTGCAGTAGGAGTCGTGGTGCCCCATGGAACCGACACCATGGCATACACCGCAGCCGCGTTAAGCTTCGCACTTCAAGACCTGCCAGTACCCGTAATGATAGTGGGTTCCCAACGATCCGCTGACCGTCCCAGCTCAGACGCCGCAACAAACCTGATAGGAGCGGTGAGAGCTGCTGCATGGGCTCCCTTCGCCGAAGTAGTCTTAACTATGCACGAAACGGTTTCAGACACTTCCATCGTGTTCCATCGGGGAACAAAAGTCAGAAAATGCCACACGAGTCGGCGAGACACTTTTCAATCCGTGAACGCCCCACCGCTCGCTAGGATGGAAAACGAGAAGATCAGCATGCTAACGGAAGACTATCGCCAACGTGACCCCACACGAAAACTAATCTTGAAGCCAGACTTTGATGAGAAAGTGGCACTGGTTAAGTCTCATCCAGGTTTAAACCCCAAAATCCTCGAATGGTACGTGGAAAAAGGTTACAAAGGCATAATACTTGAGGGAACAGGGCTTGGCCACGTGAGCAGTTACTGTTTCCCAGCAATCAAGAAAGCTGTTAAAAACGACGTGGTTGTGGCGATGACCTCTCAGTGTATTTGGGGGCGCTTGGACATGAACGTTTACGACACGGGGCGAGACCTTCTAGCAATGGGAGTGATCCCGCTTGAAGACATGCTGCCCGAAACCGCCCTGGTGAAGCTTATGTGGACTCTGGGACAAACAAGAGATGTTGAAGATGTTAAGAGGCTTCTAACGACAAACATAGCCCACGAAATCTCCCCTAGGACCATCCCAGAAGAAAAGGAGTAAACAAGCAAATGAACATCGACTATTCCAAAATCGGACTGAAAACAGGGCTTGAGGTTCACCAGCAACTTGACACAAAGACTAAACTCTTCTGCTCTTGCCAGCCAAAACTCTTCAAAGAAAAACCAGAAATCACGTTTCTGAGAAGACTGAGACCCACCCAGAGCGAGCTTGGCCAGATTGATCCAGCAGCCTTTTTTGAGTTTCAGAAGGGCATGAAGATACTGTACGAGGCGAATAGAGAAACCTCGTGTCTCGTGGAAATGGACGAGGAGCCCCCCCACGATCTGAACCGAGAGGCGGTGGAAGTTGCCCTCACAACTGCTCTCATGATAGATGCCAAACCTGTTGATGAAATACACGTAATGCGCAAAACCGTCATAGACGGGTCGAACACCACAGGCTTCCAGCGCACATGCGTTATCGCGCTTGATGGAGAACTAGACATCGAGGGAAAAAAGGTTCCCATACAACACGTAGGCCTTGAAGAAGACGCTGCTAGAAAGATGGCAAAAAAAGGCTCCATCGTCCGATACAGAATCGATCGCCTCGGAATCCCTCTCATCGAAGTCACCACGGCGCCAGTAATCTACTCTCCACAGGAGGCAGAAAAAATCGCCCTAGCCATCGGACGAATCCTGAGAGCCACACGAAAGGTCAAGCGAGGATTAGGAACCATTCGCCAAGACCTGAACATATCCATTCGAGACGGAGCCCTAACAGAAATCAAAGGAGTTCAGCAGCTCGAACTGGTCTCGAAAGTTATTGAGTACGAGGTTCAACGCCAGCTAGGCCTCCTCAAGATAAGGGATGAATTGAAAAAGCGCGGAGTAACCGAAGAGAGCATCAAAGCCAAGTTCGTGGACGCCACCTCCATCTTTAAGCGAACAAAATGTAAGGTCATCCAAAAAGCGCTCAGTAAGAACCAGCAAGTGTTAGCGGTCAAACTGCCCAAGTTTGCTGGGCTGTTCAAGGCAGAGCTAGCGCCTGGCATGAGGCTTGGAATGGAGATGGCGGACATCGCTAATTTCTGGGGACGGGTAGGAGGAATCTTTCACACGGATGAGCTTCCCGCATATGGAGTAACCGCCAAAGAAACAGATGATCTAAAAAAGCTTTTGAAAGCGGAACCTGGAGACGCCGTTGTATTTGTAGCGGATAATATTGAAAACGCAACCGACGCCCTGAAAGCAGTGACGCAGAGAACCAGAGAGGCGGTTAAGGGTGTTCCCGAGGAAACACGTGCGGCAAACCCTGATGGAACTACCCGATACATGCGTCCGAGGCCCGGGGCTGCTCGAATGTATCCGGAGACAGATGTTCCTCCAATCCAGTTAACTGAAGAATACTTGGAAAAGCTACGCGCTTGTCTTCCAGAATTGCCCGAGCAGAAGATGAAGCGCTTAACAGAACAGTACGGTTTGAATATGAAGCTGGCGAGGCAAATTCTGAATTCGGAGTACACGGATTTGTTTGAGGTGTTGGCTCAGGAAACCAAGGTTTCTCCCACCGTCATAGCAGTTGCATTAACGGAGACCATGAAGGCCTTGACGCGTAACGGAATCGAAGTGGAGACGGTTAGTGACGAGCAGTTGAAAGAGCTGTTTCATCTTGTTGACACCGAAAAAACCGCTAAGGAAGCTATACCCGAAATCGTCACTTGGCTGTCGAAACATGAGGGTGCTACAGCGAGAGAGGCTGTTGAAACTCTGGGATTGGCGATGATTTCGAAAGAGGAGCTGGAAAAAATTGTAGACGATGTGATAAGGGAAAACAGGAGCTTGATAGAGGAAAGAAAAGAGGACGCTTTTGGACCCATCATGGGCATTATTATGAAGAGAACCCGAGGACGAGTTAAAGCTGAGTCGGTTAGCGAGACGTTGAGAAGAAAGTTGAAAGACTTTGTTTAGCGGCTTTGTCACAGCTTGAGGTCAGAAATCACATACAAGATCATTTGACCTGTTTGTAACGATCTCTTTGTGTTCAGTGGAAACAAGCTAGAAATGAACATAAACTGGGTCCATGTGCGTCAAAAAAGGAGGAATGTTTTGGTTACTGTGGAAATTCAGTGTTGTTTGCTTCCACCGTTTGTTCAATTTTTGTAGTCGTTCCAGTAAGTGTACAGGAAGTCAAGCCAGCCCTGACCTGCAAACTTCGTATCTTCGTAGTATTCTCCCCAGCCAATCCACCACCAGGGATTGTTCTTAAATGAGTGGTATGAAGGCGGGAAGAATATGCCTAGTCCTCCTGTGTTGCATGATTCCATTGGTATTGTGTTGCTGACGTCTACAGCAGAGTCCAGAACTGCTGAGAGGGTTGTTGCTTCATCGAAATACGGGGCAAGGTAGTCTACAAAAGATACTAAGTCGACTAATGCGCCACCCCAGCCGTGTATACCCCACGGCATCATTCCCTCGCCCATGGCTTCGCTTATGAGCTCGTGGTTGGTTTCCCAGTCGCTGTCTAGAGCTTCTGCAAGAGCTTCTGTAAGTGTGCGAAGTCCAGTTACGACGTCGGCGATCAAATCCATTTTTATGGCAGAAAGCGTGCAGGAGATAATCTCCCTCCACATGCCTTTGCGTTCTTCATAGTAGGTAGTGAATGCATCTGTCCAGAAGGTCAGGAAATCTTCAGTTTCAATGTCTGGGTCTCCAACGAGCTTGCCTGCGATCCGGTCGTATGGATAGCCATCAAGGGGAACGAACCCTTCAGAGCCAACGAGATATTCAACATCGACCTCCGAGTCGCAGTATTCATAGGCGACCTCTATGAATGCTTGTATGCAAGCATCGAATCCGAGCACTTCTATATCACAACCTGACAGAGCGCCTGCAATCTCTTCGTGTGTGAGGTGATCCTCTTCAACGCCGGGGACACCAGTGTGCTCGTCCCAGCAAACACCAATAAAGGAACTGCCGTGGTCCCAAAGAACCAGAACGTTGCGTTCAGCCGGATAGTTCTCATCGCAATATTCGACGAATCCAATCAGAGTCGATGGATCTCCCGTGTTCTGCTCCTCCAATTCCATTATTACTGGCGACGTAACCAAATCTGGGTCATCGTCCTGCTCTATATAGTATATCCATGTTCCTTCTTCGTAGTAAAGGTCCAGCATCACCACAATGTTAACGTCACCGGATGAACCAACCATTTCTAACTCGTTCGTGTCTATTGTTCCAAATGGATCCAAATTGTTGTCTGCAACCGCATACAGCATAAAAGTCCACTCTTTAGCGATAGTTCGCCCGCGCTTCGCCGATACATTGGGCGTCATAAATCCTATAGTGCTCACTAGAAACAGTGCTATCAATAATCCTGTAAATGCTTTCAGTCTCATTTTCCTTCCTCCTCTCTACGAGAATTCGTGAAAATCGTCATATTTAACAATTGTCGTAAATTCTAAAAGGAATAGCAGTATATTCCAAGTAAGGAGAAAATGGTGGATGCCCTTTTCACTGCGTGTTAAATTCGGTCAGCATGAGATAGAGATTAGCGGAACTCGTGAAGAAGTGATAGAAACAATCGAGGAACTTCCGCGTCTAGTGGCAAGCGTTTCTAAAGCTTTTGATTCAGTTAACATCAGTGCAACTCTGCCTCAATCTGCATCTACACTCTACCCAACCATCTCATCTTCCGCGAACTGTAGTGAGGCCGTTTTGAAGTTGCTGGAGACAGATTGGGGGAAACAGCAGCCCAGAACCCTGCCCGAACTGGCGGGAGCTATGAAGGCTAATGCGTTGCACTATCCAGTTACTACCCTCTCTGGGGTCCTTGTGTGGCTAGTTAAGAAGGGCAGGATTAAACGGTGGAAAACGGATAGGGGCTACGTGTACTCGTTGGTTAGAAAGGTGGCGTAAACATGGGAAAAATCCGGGTGCAGATCAAGGCTCCTTTTGGCGAGATAGTTTTGGAGGGAGACAACGCCCAAGAAATCCTTGAGACGCTGAGAACCATGCCCCCTCAATTCATGAGCGAAATTAGTAGCCTAGTTTCCGCGAAGCTGGCTCCACCAATAAAGGCACAGCTTGAGGGAATCGTCGAACTCACCACCGAGGGACCTGTTGTAACAACCCGAGAGAAGCTAACCCACTACGAAGCCATCGGACTGGTCTTGTACGCTTCCGAAGAAAAGGTCAGCACTGCCGCCCAAGTCAGCCGACTGCTCAGTTCGAGCGGAATCAAGTCTATGGTGCCAGCGCGCCTCAACGAGATGACTAAACGGGGACTGGTGTTTAAACCAGACCCTGTTAGGCCGGAGTTCAAGTTAACCGTACAAGGCGAGAGGTGGATCGAGGAAGAGTTGCTGGCTAGGCTTCGAGGGCAATGAGTTGAGGGAAGAGAAGATAACGGTGCATGTCAAGTACAGAGATGTTGAACAGACGTTTGTCGGTAATGTAGATGATGTTTGGGTTAGCGTAAACCGATTCTTCAGCCAAGTGATTCCTTCCTTTGACGTGGCACGCAAGGTGACGCTCACCGTTGATCTTCAAAAGCTCATTCAAGACGTTGAGGGCGTCATTGCCATTGCTCCTGAAGGTCCCGAGCTTCTCATCTCTAAACAAAAGTTCACAGACAGCGAAACCATTCAGCTCTGTCTCTTGGCCGCTCATATGGGTTATAAACTAGGACACTTGAGCAGAGATTCTCTCTCCAAGGAAGAACTGCAAACTCGGCTTGGAAAAAGTTCCAAAATCACGAGTACACGACTGGGCGAACTCTGTCGGGAAGGAATGGCAACAAAAACCGGGGAAGGCTATTATAAAATAACTACCATTGGAATCAAGCGCCTTCGAGAAGAAACTTTGCCCAAAATTCGAGAAAAGATTTAAACCTGTCTGTTCAGCGGAGGTCTCTTCTGGGCATAGCGGTAACGGCGAGGTCTCCCTTCTCTGGTTAGTAGGCCATCTTTAACTAAATCGATGAGGGCGTGTGCCACCGCGGTTCGGTCGTAGTGGTAACCTCTCCGCGCCATTTCACTGTGCACTTCCCCGAGTCCTCTGGGAGACGCAAACCAGCCCTCTGACCAAAGTTTCTGGATGAGTCCCTTGCAGGTTTCACCCCTCGCGGGAGGCAATCTTCTCTCTGGCATCATGATTGGCTCCCTCGCATACTCCTTGACTGTTGATAAAATCTTCTTCACAGCCTCTTCCAGCTGGTCTTCGCTGCACTCGATTTCGAACTCCATGTCCCCGACCTTTATCTTCAGGCGGATTGGGGGTTTCAGTTCTTCTGACATGGGCGTCCCTTATTGTTTATTGTATTGAACATGTTGTGCATGCGCAACATTTAAATACTCACATCCTCCATAAATTGCAAATTGGTGAATATTGTTGATTGAACAATTCCATTATGCAACAACACCAAAATATAATTTTCCTCAATCCCTCGAAGACCTGCAATTCCCACAACGGTTCATCGAGCTGAGCCTCAGATCCATGAAGAAAATCAGAGGAGAATGTTTTCAGCCCCACGAAATAACATCTTACGAACCCGCCAAAGAAAGTTCTGAGGACGTTACATTGGCTTTTTCGCATCACAACTCCTTCACTTTACGACCTATACCCTTGAAGCCCCTCTCAGACGACACCACAGTCGTTGCTGTGGATGTTTCCAACATAAAGGTTGGAGAAACCCAAACCGGAGTGCTGTGCGCTGTAAGGGGAGCCATCGTTTGGAGGGAAAAAAGTCGATACCGGTGCCTCCGCCTCGGACCATTTCCCTTTCACATAACAGAGGAAAACAAGAGCGAAATATACAGCATGTTCAGACATTACTATTTCAAAGTTTCAGGGGAGACCAACGCCCCTAGCCTTATAAACATGCAGAATCGAATGTGCAACCTACTCGAACGATGGCTTCAGATGGGCGTCAGCTGTTCCTCAAATCGCAGCGTCATCCTTTGGGACGGTTCTCTAACCGCTGGAACCGTAGACAGTCCAGTGAACGTTGTTTCCCAGCTCCTAAAAGTGGCCAGAAACCGCCTAAACACGGTCCTGGCGTTCTCCAAGATAACGCGCCTAAGGCTTTTCGGACACCGACTGACCGACCTAACGTGGAAGTTTCCACCGCCCAGTCTACTCCAGATCAACGACTTCCCTCCCTATGTTTCAAGCAAAGTGCGCTTTCTAGGAGACCTTTATGTAGCGAGGCTCACCGAAGGGAGCTGCTCCTTCCGCTTGGACATCGACAGAGAGATTCCGTGGGAACAGGGATTAGAAGCGGTACAAAGACTCCTTGGGAACGACCTGTTTCTTCAGAGTTACCCCGAAACCCTGCGCTTAGCTCACATATTCTCAACTTTCACCGCCAACGAGGTGATCGGCATTCAGCGCTTTGTAGTCCAAAAGTGCGGATTGAAAATGGTTACACGACCAAACGTGCGTCGACTCCTTTTCGGACCCTTCGGAAAGGGTTCAGAGGGCTAGCGGTGCGGCTCTACAGAAAAGAGGGAAACACGGTTCAAATTCTCGCCCTTCCAAGCGAGAACATTGAGAAGGGAGAATACCTCCTCATAGAAGACCCTACAGCTCGTAGAAGACTGATCACTCAGGTAATAGACATCCAGTTCGCCAACGTTCCAGGCATCTTAGAAGAGCTTCTGCGAAACTCCACCACCAACGAGCTTGTTCACGAGGAAAGCTTCGACCCGTTAGGGGTGGTCTCCCACATGACGTACATCCAAGACTCGCGACTACTCGTCTGCAAGATTCGCGGGACCATGGAGGACGAAAGATTGAGCGTAAGCTCCTCATGGCTTCCCTCACGCTCCCAGTCCACAATCAAAAAGCTTCCAACAGTATCCCTTGTAACTCTTGCAAACATAAGCGATGATCTTCCCATTCAGCTAGGCGAGACAAAGGAATTGTTCCAGTTTAGCATTGACGCTCGGGCTTTAGACGGAAAACTGAGTATCGTAACTGGGAAGAAGGAGACTGGGAAGTCTCATCTCTCTAAGCTGCTAGTTCTAGGTCTCGTCGATTATGGAGCCGCGGTGGTGGTTCTAGACTTGAACGGGGAGTACACTCACCTCGGCTTTTCTTCAAATGGAGAAAAGAATGAACATTTCAGTAAGGTTCAGGTGCTCACTCCAGGAGACAACCTCAAGATAACGCTTACCCAACTGAAGCTACGGGTTATGCTGAACATCCTCATCCATGCTCTTCACCTCCCGGGCACCTCCGCTCGGGAGTTTCGACGCATATGGAGTTTCCTCCAAGAGCAAGACACCCTCAACCTGCAAGAGCTTGGTGAGGCTATCAGAAACTGGAGGTGCAATCAGCATGTACGGGACGCCCTCTTCTCCCGCTACTACAGCTTGTTAAACTCCGGGTTTTTCACCGACAACCCAGTGGAGGCGACCGATCTTGAAGAGAACTTTTACAAAATTCGAAACGGCGGGGCACTGATCATAAATCTGCACGATACTTCTTTGGTGGATCGACAGATCGCGGTGGAATACGTGCTCGGAAAGCTTGTTGAGCTTTTGACTCAGTGGAAGATAAGGGCTGTTTTTCTCTTTGCCGAGGAGGCGCATCTCTACCTCCGCGAAACCTATTGGGACGACATCGTCACAAGGATGAGGCACTTCGGGGTTTTCACCACCTTCGTGACGAATCAGCCTAACACCATACGGGAGAACATCTACCGCCAAGCCGACAACGTCTTCCTCTTCAACTTCACCAACGAACACGATTTGGAAACCGTTTCTCGAGCGTCTAAGGTGG
>CAYGCU010000003.1:0-20129 GCA_964348475.1 uncultured Candidatus Bathyarchaeia archaeon | reverse complement strand
GCTTGGGAACCTACGCAGCTGAAATCACAAGGAAGTTCGTTCTGCTTGATCACGATGTCTCTGTTTTCACCATGAACGACGATGAGGGCAGTCTCCCAACAAGAGAGCTCTGGAGGGGAATCGAGATCCACCGACCTGTCCACATCGATGTGTCTGACTCTCTGCCAGATGTTATCGCTGAAGACGTTAAAAAGTGGGGGAGGGGCATCCAGCTGTTCTCCAAAATTCTGGTGTACAACTATCTGAGCGCCTCAAAACTGATCAACGAGCTTGTTCGAAGGGATGAGTTCAAATACGATGTGGTTGTCGCTCACGACTGGCTCTCAGCCATCTCAGGCATAGCGATTAAAAGAGAACTGGGCTTGCCCCTTGTTTTTCACGTCCACTCAACGGAAAAGGGGCGAACATTGGGCAACGGCTCTGATGTCGTAAGCAACGTTGAACGCCGTGGCGGGCAGATGGCGGATATGATCGTCACGGTTTCTCATGCTATGAGGGATGAGATGATAGGGATTGGCTTCCCAAAGGAGAAGATACGAGTCTGTTACAACGGGGTTGACCCAGAAAAATATTCTCTGCAGCAGGTGAGTGAGGAAAAGGTGAGGGAAGTGAGGCAGAGATACGGTCTTGGGGACAACGACTTAATGGCTCTTTTCGTCGGCAGACTAGTTTGGGTTAAAGGAGTGGACAGATTGATCAGGGCGATGCCTCAAGTTTTACAAAAGGTCCCTAACGTCAAACTGGTGGTTGTCGGTCTCGGAGACATGCGAGAGTACTTGGAAAAGCTGGTTCAAACTCTAAAGCTTCAAGACGCTGTGAAATTCCGTTTTGAGTTCGTGTCTGAAGAGGAGCGGATCGCCCACTACGCAGCGTGCGACGTAGCCGCTTTCCCAAGCCTCTACGAACCTTTCGGAATCGTTGCCTTAGAGGCAATGAGCATGGAAAAGCCTGTGGTGGTGGGAGCCGCTGGCGTTAGTGGAATGAGAGAAAGTGTGGTTCCGAGCGGTCCAGATCAATGTGGCTTCCACGTTAACCCAGACGACCCAGCAGACATCGCCTGGGGAATCATCAACGCGGTTCAGGATCCTCAACGAAAAGAGTGGCTTGGCAAAAACGGTAGAAAGTTAGTTCTTCGAAAGTTTAGTTGGGACGTTATCGCTAAGAGAACGGCTGAACTTTACACAGAGCTTTTAGAATCCAAAAAAACTTAAAAACGGTATTTCGTGACTGTTGTTACTGGAGAACCATTGTGTCAACAAACGAGTTGCGAAAGGACTATTTGCTAAATCGATGGGTCGTCATTGCAGCAAAGAGAAAGCGGCGACCAACCGATTTTGTGAAAAAAGTAAAGGAAAAAAAGGTTGGTGTTTGCCCGCTATGTCCGGGTAATGAACACATGACCCCGCCAGCGGTCCTCGTTTACGTTCCTTTCAATGGAGGCATCAGAAAGGAGAGAGATCAAAACGGCTTTCGCCACAAAAACTGGCTAATACGATGCGTGCCAAACTTGTACCCCGCGTTTACTCCTCCAAGCGAGGAAAAGAAGGCAAGGGTCAAGGAGAGCTCGGTTCTTGCGAGGGCTATTGGTCATCATGAGGTTTTAGTTGAGTCGCCGCGTCACGAGGAGCACCCTGGAGTGGCGCGAATTCCGCAGCTGGTCCATGTCATCAACGCATGGCTTGACCGAATGAACGAGTTCTCCGCAAAGACTTACGTAGAATATGTTTCCATCTTTAGGAATCACGGGTTAGAAGCGGGCGCATCTCTTTCCCACGCCCACACGCAACTGATTTCAACTCCGTTTGTCCCAAGAATTGTGGGCGAGGAGCTGGGAGCGAGCAGAAGATTTTGGATGGAAAACAAGGGGTGTAGGTTTTGCGAGATTTTGAAAAAAGAGAAGGACAGCCCCCGCTTTATCTGGGAAAATGACAAATTCGTTGCCTTTGCCCCTTGGGCAAGCATCCATCCATGTGAGTTTTGGATTTTCCCCAAGAGACACCAGTCAACGCTGCTGGACGTCTCACGGGTAGAGATAAACGCCTTGGCTGTGGCTTTGAGGATGTGTCTCGGCGGGTTAAGGTCTCTATTAAACGACCCGCCGTACAACTTTGGTTTTCACATCGCACTCGGCAAAGAAAATCGCGATTACTATCATTGGCACCTGGAAGTTTATCCCAAGTTAACCATTTGGGCTGGATTTGAGAAGAGCACCGGAATGTTCATAAACGTTGTGCCACCTGAAGACGCTGCTGAAAACCTGAGAGAAGCGGTTCAGAAGGAGTCAACTATCTCACCTTAGTTTTTAATCATAACGGAGATTCTATGTTTTTGAATTGTGGCACATGACTTTTGGAAAAATCCGGGCGCAACTGAGGATTTCAGAATACGCCTAAAAAGAAGAAAGTGGGAGTTTGCGAGGGATCTCTCACTCTTACGGGCTACTAGTTCGTCTTTCATTATGTCTAGGCACTAGGAGGACGCTTGGCCATAGGACTAATATTCAATTTTCGTCGCCCGAATCATCGTCTTCCTAGGGGAGTACTCTTTAGTTTCATGTTTTTTCCCACTCTCCATTTCCTTTCCGCAACTGCTTAACAGAAAAACTTCTTTTCCTTCAGAGAGTCCTACAATGAGATTGGACATTTAAGGAGGCGAGGAGTAATTACCTAGATCGTAAGGACAATAAGTAAAACCCGGAAGAATAGATGGTAAACTTGAATATGAAAGTTCAGAAAATGATAAAAACTAGCAGACAAGTGATAATGGATTGCGCATTGGGAAACGGTGCCATCGTAGCAGCTAACTGTTTCAAGGAATATTTCCCAAAAGAGGCGAAATACTACACTTACGTTTGGCCCCGGGACGCTTCCTTTGCCTGCGTGGCGGCAGATATCCTTAGAATCGAGAACGCTCAAGAGAGGTTTTTTGGCTGGTGCATGAATAGGGCGGAGGGCTTTCGACATGCGAGAGTGTTTTATCAGAAATACTTTGTTAATGGATTAAAAGCGTCTGGAAGGTTCCAGCCAGATCAGACAGGCTCTGTTTTGTGGGCGGTGTGGCATCACTTCAAACATGAGGATGACTTAGAAAAAGCATCCAAGTACGAGAAACTCATTCACAGAGCGGCCAGTGGAATATGTAAAAAATGGAAAGGAAAGAATTTCAGCGAGGTTACAAATGACCTCTGGGAAGAAAAGTTAACCTTTCCTGACCTTGAAGAAAATTTTAGCTATTCCCTCGCCGCATGCATAAAGGGATTAGAATGTGCAAACTCTATTGTGCCCAACGAAAAATGGACCACCGTAGCTAACCAGATGCGCAAAAGAATTGAGGAGCACTATGAAGGCTATTTCTTTAGGAGTTATGGCAAGCTCAGTGACAGGAGAATAGACTCTTCTATGCTTGGGTTGGTTTATCCCTTTGAAGTGTTTCCACCCGACGACGAAAGAGTTGTTGCAAGTGTAAAGGAGATAGAGAGAAAGCTGGTCGTTAACGGCGGGCTTCATAGATATGAGCATGATGAATACGATGGTTGGATGTACGAGACCCTGCACCGAAACAAGGGCGCTGGCGCCTGGCCCATCCTCAACTTTTGGATGAGTATCTACTACGCCAAATTGGGCGATAGGAAAAAGGCCCTCCAATACTATAATTGGGTTTTGGAAAGGGTTGATAAGTTCATTCCAGAACAAATCTTTGACAACGACTTGCAGGTTTCAGTAAGCCCCCTTTGTTGGAGCCATGCCATGTTCATAATAGCTAGCAGAGAACTTGGATACCTCTAAACTAAAGAAAGCATGGTTAAGTCCTCTAGGAGGGGTAGACCACGAGCCTTGAAAGAAGAGCCAAAAGGCTATTTGAAAAATCCATCGAGATCTTGAAGCTTCTCTGTTTCGAGAACGGAGCCATCATAGCTGCGCCCACATCACATAATTACTGCGCCCACATCTGGAAGGCTTTAAGGACTCCCGCCCTGACATCAGAGCGTTCAGAATATCATCTAGTCTGGGTTCGAGACGCAACTTATATGGCCATGGCCCTAGACGCCACCGGCAACCACAAACACGCAAGGCGCTTTTATGAGTGGTGCATGCAGATTCAGAATCACTCTGGATGTTGGCTTCAATGTTACTGGCCGGACGGAAGGCGCGCCATAGACAACCTAGAAATGGACCAAGTTGGCACACAGATCTTTGGAACATACAACCATTATCTACTGACCAAAGACGCGGGCTTCCTGTTCAAAACATGGCCCATGACCCAGAGAGCCGCCACCTTTCTCATTCGAAACTTAGCAATGAATGGCTTAGCGAATCCATCCTTCGACCTATGGGAGGAACGTTGGGGGCATCATCTCTATTCAAATGCGGCGACGGTGGCCGGACTCCTCTCAGCTTCACGTCATGCTGAATTGCTCGGTGAGGAGGCATGGAGAGAAAAATGGGCAAACGCAGCGCAGAATTTAAGAAAAACCATCATCGAAAAGTTTTTGCCTACTAGAAAAGGAGGTTTTGTGCGTTCAATCAACCCCCTAGACAGAACGATTGACATCAGTGTTCTAGGTCTCATTTTTCCCTTTTCCCTTCTCCCTCCTGAAGATGCTTGTATAGTGAGAACTACAAAAAAAATTGAGGAGAGATTAGTAGAAAATTGTGGAGGGGTTATGCGATATTCAGGAGACAAGTACGATGGTGTTCCTGAACATAGACCTTGGATAAAAACTAGAGGCAATCTTTGGATGTCATCAACCCTTTGGCTAACCCTATACTACTTGGACGCAAAGAACTGGGAAAAAGCTATAAAACATTACAGCTGGGTTGTTGACCACTCCACGAATGATTTCCTTCTTCCACAGCAGATCGATAGGAACGGAAAACCGCGGTCAGCGATCCCGTATGGTTTGGCCCATGCCTTCTTTGTCTTAGCAACGCTTAAACTTGGTGAAGTCCCTCTGTGGCCTTTGGATTCATAGCAAATTAAAAATAAGCGCTTGCATTCTTAAACTAGAGAGTCCGTTGGGATTAAGTTGACTGACATAGTCTTGGTGTTTAAAGTTCATCAACCCTTCAGACTGAAGAAAACATTCTTTTGGGAGAACAACGTATTTCGCCGCCTGAAAAAGGAAGATCTTTTCGATTTTTACTTTGACAGAATAAAGAACAAAGAGATTTTTGAAAGGGCTTGCAGAAAATGTTACTTTCCCTCAAACGAAATCTTGTTAGAGCTCATTGACAAGTTTAAGAAAGAGAAAAAGCAATTTAAAGTGTCCTTCAGCATATCAGGAATATTCTTCGAACAGTGTGAAATGTTTAACAAGGATTTGTTGGAGTCCTTCAAGCAGTTGGCTGAGACAGGGCGCGTGGAATTTCTAGATCAAACCTATTATCATTCTTTGGCTGGGTTGTACCCGATTAGAGATGAATTCATAGAAGAGGTTGAGATGCATCGCGAAATAATGAAGAACCTGCTCAACATCGAGCCCACAACCTTTGAAAACACCGAGCTCCTGTACAACAATGCCATAGCAAAAACCGTGGAGAAACTCGGTTACGCCGGAATCTTCACAGAGGGTGTTGAGAGGATTCTGAAAGGCAGATCACCCAATTACATTTACAAGGCAAAAAACTGTAGGAAGCTCAAGGTTCTCTTAAGGAATTACAAGCTCACCGACGACATTGGCTTTAGGTTCTCCGCCAGATGGTGGAGTGAATGGCCGTTGACGGCTCATAAGTATGCGAGTTGGCTAGCGGAAACCCCAGGCCAATGCATCAGTATTTTTCCAGATTACGAGACTTTTGGGGAGCATCATTGGTCAGAAACGGGAATCCACGATTTCCTTAGGCATCTTCCGAAAGAGATACTGGAATGGGAACACCTCAACACAGCGACACCCTCGGAAGTCTTGAGCAAGCATCGGGTCGTTGGAGAGATTGATGTTCCTGAACTGGGTGGAACAGTCTCTTGGGCGGATCTCGAGCGCGACGCGAGTTGTTGGGTTGGAAACACCATGCAATGGGCTTACTATACTAAAACAAGGGATATGGAGCCTTTAGTTAAGGAATCGCGAGATGAAGATTTTTTGAAGCTATGGAGATACTTTCTTGTTAGTGATCATCTCTATTACATGTTCACCGCAGGCGGTTCTCCTGGCGAGGTTCACACTTATTTTAGTCCCTACGGGTCGCCCACTGACGCCTTTGTCACAGCCCTCAGCGCCATCCTCGATTTTGAATCAAGGCTGAGGCTGTACGCAATGGCTGCGAATGAGCCCTTCCTATTCTATACAGGCTCTGGTGAAGAAAAGTTCACGGAGATAAAGGCTTGGAGCTTGAAAGGCGTCATTGAAGCTATTAAGAAAGTTGACGTGAAATCCATCGAGTTCCATAACGAAAAGGGAGATTTTGAGAGGTGGGCGAACTTTTCCCTCCACGACGATGAGTTAGCGAAGCAGTTCAACAGAATAAGGGCTTCAGGAGTCTCTGGCGAGTCCCTCAGGAAAAGAGTGCAAGGAGCCGCAGAGGCTAGATTCACGGAGCTCAGCAGGAAAACTCGCACTATTATGCAGTTTCTTTAACGATTAAGAAAAGAGGGAGCAGACCTTGACTATCCCGAGTTTGGTGAGAAAGTATCTTGACCTTCTACGACGTGCCCTGAAAGTTGACACGTAACCCGATTGCGTCAATTTTTGAAGTAGTCTACGAACAGTGCTGAGTTTCATTCTCAATATTTGGGCAAGTTCCTCTGCTAACATGGCGTTTCCCTGATTAACAGCGCCTAAACTATACAAATAGAGGAGAAGCCTAAACTCTTTAGGATATTTTTCAAACCTTAACAAAAGAGGCTTGATTTCTGGTGGGGCAGTTGATTTCGGTGGAATAGATGCCATCACTTGATGATACGCTTCCATTGTTTCATCAGAGATTTTTTCCCAGTTGTAATCTTCAACAATTTTTCGGTACGCGTTCCTTTTTAGCCTATTCGCATAGGCTTCGTCCGTTAAAACTTTGATTATTCCCCAGGCTAGTGAGTCAGAGTTGTCGGCGTAAACTTTTACGCCTGTTTTGTCGTGTTCTATGATTTCTGAGAGGCCTCCCGTGTCTGAGACTACTACTGGAACGTGGGCTGCCATGGCTTCTAGGGCTGTTATGCCGAAAGGCTCATAAAGCGACGGAACAACCGCAACGGCACTCGCTTTGTAAAGGAGCGTTAACGTCTTCTTGTCAATAAAGCCTGTGAAGAAAACCTTTTGGGGAATTCCGAAGTCCCAAGCCTCTTTTAGCAGCTGCTCTTTCATTCCTCCTTCGCCAACGATAATAAATCTGACTTTTGGTAACACACTAAGTATCTTGGGACCTGCACCAATCAACACGTGGACGCCCTTTTCATGAACGAGCCTTCCAACATACAAGACTATTTTTTCGCCAGGTCTTGCAAATCTTTGTCTAACAGCCTCGTAAGTGATGTCTAGATCGAACCTAGAAACGTCTACTCCGTTTCGGATCACACGTACTTTCTCTCTGGGCACCAGAAGCATTTGGGAAATCTGGTCCGCCATGTAGTTGCTACAACAAATCACCATTGAACTCTCGTTAACCAGCCATTTCTCTACGCTATTTATCGTTCTTTGATAGTCGCTATGGATTCCCCCCCTCCTACCTGCCTCTGTGGAGTGGATGGTGGATAGTAGGGGCCTTTCATAGAGATTCTTCAGCTCAATAGCGGCCTTTGCAACGAGCCAGTCATGGGCGTGAATCACATCGATGCGTCCACTGTGGGCATCTATAACCTCAATGGCTCTCTGGGCCATGTTTCGGTTCATTGAAAAGACCCACGACAAAAAATCGTAGGCGGGGATCCTATAGGAGTCAAAGCGATATACTTTGGCGCCATCAATTTCTTCGTATTCTGGCACGCCTGGAAAATCACAAGTGACAACGTGCACCTCAAAGCCTTTTCCAGCCAATGTCCTCGATAAGTCGTAGACGTGGGAGGAGATTCCACCTATTATTCTAGGTGGAAACTCCCAAGAAAGCATAAGAACACTAGGCCCTTTTTTAGTCAATTTGACTCAGCCGATTAATTCTGCGCATCTGTAGTATAAAGGGTTATTTCCACAAAAATTATCTGGTCCTCACCACATCATAACTATAGTTATAGGTGTTGGAGTGTGGTAGTTTGAGTGAAAGGGATCTCCCAATCTCTGAGAGGCTTCTGCTGGCTCTACACAATTTGTGCGCAACTCATCCTGATATGGCGAAAAAGCCTGATGAGTTGGCGCAGATCCTTCAGATAGATAGGAACGAGGTTGTCAACCATTTAAACAAGCATGAAACGGAAGGATACGCCAAAAGCTTCACTGACAATGAAGGAACCAAGAGATATTACCTTACAGGCACCGGAATAATCAAGGTATGCTCAGTTTTCACCTAAAGAAGTGAAAGTTGCCCTTGCGCGTAATAATTTTTACCTGGGAGTTCCCACCCAGAGTAGTTGGTGAACTCTCCCGTTATGTTAACAGACTGGCCGTCGAACTTGTGAGAAGGAAAATCGACACACATGTTGTTACATATCATGATTCTTGGACAGGCTATCATGAAGGCATTGATAGTGTTAAAGCATACAGAGTTTCAAATCCAATTATGGCCCAAGTAAACATTATCACATGGGATTTGACATTGAATGAGGAAATAGAGCGAACGGCGGCGAGCATTTACTATACAACAAAGCGACAAGTCGATTTAATCGATGCCCACGATTGGCACTTCATCCCAGCTGCGGTCAATTTGAAAAAAGCCCTTCACATACCGTTCATATTTTCCGTGGATAGTTTGGAAGATCACAGGTCCCACGGTTCCAGCGCGCCCATTAATCTTTCAATAAAAAGCATCGAGTGGTTGGGCGCCTATGAAGCTGAAAGAGTAGTTGTGAAATCCGAGCGGATGAGACAGGAAGTAAACCGAATCTGCAAAGTTCGCGATGAGAAAATAAGTGTTGTCTCACCGTATGCTTCAAGCTGGATCGATGAAATTCTTGAATCTTACAGAAAGGCATTAAAAGGGGCTTCAAAGAGTTTAGCCTAAGCCAAGGTGGGTTCCAATTGAACGGTTCCTTCCGGGTTGTTATTCTTTCTTGGGAGTTTCCACCTAGAATCGTTGGCGGGATTGCCCCTCACGTGTACAATCTGTCGAGGGATCTGGTTCGCAAGGGAATAGACACTTATGTGGTGACCTGTGATTTTCCAGGCGCGCCAGAATACGAAGAAATTGATGGCGTTCATGTATTTCGTGTGGACTCCTATACGAGCCCATCGCCAGACTTTGCCACGTGGGTCTATCTCATGAATGTAAACATGGAAAAGGAATCAGCGGCTTTAATACGTCGGCTTGACGGCCAGATTAATCTAATTCACGCCCATGACTGGCTTGTGGCAAATTCAGCGATAGGGCTGAAACACATTTTCAGAGTCCCTCTCGTAGCCACAATTCACTCCACCGAGATCGGAAGGAGAAACGGTCTCCACACGAAATATGAGCGCATGATTCATCAAACAGAGGCACGGCTAACCCACGAAGCTTGGAAGGTAATTTGTTGCAGTCAATTTATGACTTCCCACGTGAGGTGGGCCTTTGGGCTGCCAAAGGACAAAATCATAACGATCCCTAACGGAGTTGATTCAGCCGCGTTCAGCAGAAAATTTAACAGAGACAAGGTTAGTAGCAAGTATGCACATGCAGATGAAAAGATTGTCTTATTCGTTGGAAGGCTCGTTCATGAAAAGGGCGTCCATGTCTTAATCGGGGCCATGCCGAAGGTCTTGGCGAGGGTGAATGCTAAATTCGTGATAGTTGGCAATGGATACATGAAGGATTCTCTCATAGGGCAAGTTCACAGAATGGGTCTAGCCCACAAGACTTGCTTTACAGGGTTTATAGACGATGAAACATTGAAACTCCTCTACAGTTGTGCAGACGTCTGCGTTGTTCCGTCGCTTTATGAGCCTTTCGGCATAACAGCCCTAGAAGCCATGGCAGCCCACGTTCCAGTAGTAGTCTCAGACACGGGAGGCCTCTCAGAAATCATAGAACACGACAAAACAGGCGTAAAAGTTTACGCCGACAACTCTGACTCACTAGCCTGGGGAATAACAAGAGTATTGCTTGATCCAGACTATGCTGACTGGGTCAAAAAGAACGCGTACAATAAAGTCTCAAAGGAGTATACGTGGAGAAAAATAAGTCAAAGAACGAAAATTCTTTATCAGCAAGTCTACGACGAGTATAAAAGCGGCTCCTGGAAACCTGCGTAGCGATTACAGCATTCTTGAAATTTCTTTGACCTTCTCTTTAGCTTTCGTGTAGCAGATTTTGGAGCGGTTTAACCAGTCTTGAGCACCCCACCAAAAATAATCGCTTGCCTCAGCCATGAGGAGCCACTTCCAAGCCTGTTCGAGCTTGCTCCTTAAACCGGTCACACCGCTCTTACTCAAGTTTTCAATTTTTTCATTAACCTCATGAACAAGTTTACTTGTTTCTAAGAGGTTGAGCCAAACCTCTCGTCTTTCTTTCCCTTCGGTCCACTTTAAGAATCGTCCATCGTCGAAAGTTTCTGGAACGTTCCAGCTCCCATCTTTCAGGGTAACCGTGTCTCTAGGAGGGTGTTCCTCAAGATACTCGCCGATGGTGGTTAGTTTGATGAATTGAAAGTCAGGGTCTTTGTCTAGCAGGTACAGAAGAGGCTCAAAAAACCATCCCCAGAAGCCAGCGTTTTCACCAGAGTGCCTAAACCAACCGTTTTCACCGTCGGTGGCAATTGTTAATAGCATACTTCCATCATTGAAGGGTTGAATCTTGTGTTCCACTTCGTTCTTCAGCCAGAGGGGATTGTAACCGCTTTGTTGAGCATTGCTTATGTCTCTATCTCTTGGGATCACGATGATGGTGTGGCCATCATGCTTTGCATAGTGAGGGCGATACAAGAGCTCGTTTCTGTCCTTGTTTGCATTGACCACGTGAGGCCCGTCAACTATAACCCACTTAAAGCCCATCTCTTCAAGGATAGGGATAACGTCCATTCTAAAGGCTAGTTCGGGGAGCCACAAACCTTCAGGTTTGCCTCCAAAGGTCTCCTTGTACATTTCCAAGTGCATCTCAATTTGTTTTCGACGATCCTCTTCTGGGATCAAAGGGAAAATTGGGTGGAAGTAGCCGCAGCCAGTAAAATCTGCCATCCCCAACTTTTTGAGCTCTCTAAATCTAGCCCACAATTCCTTTAGTCTGTGGTCAAAATCGACGTCTATGAGTTCGTTCAGTTGCTCAACTAGGCTTCCTGTGTAGTTAAACGTTACCCTCGCCTTTTCGTAGCGCTTAATCGCTTCCGTTGGATACGTGTAAGGATGAATTGTTTGACCGAAAACGTCCAACGCAACCTCAGATTCGTAGGCAGGGCCGATCAAATTATATCTAGGCTGGTGCATGTGCAAAACTATCGCCAAGTGCAAGGTTGGCTCAGTCATCTTTACCCACTCTGGTTCAAAACTAATAAGTTACAAAAGACCAAATAAACTATTTCTTCAGAAGACCTAGCATCATTGTGAGGTGATTCAACTTTGCAACTAACCGAAGACGACATTAAGATTCTTAGAAACATTTACACCTTGGGCAAAGTCACGGCAGAACAACTCGCGAAAAGATTTGGAGAACCCTACACTACCTCGGACTTGCTCACCTATCTCGATTGGTTGGAGAAAAACAATCTTTTAGAAAGAGTTAGTAATAATCCTCCGATGTATAAGGTTGCAGCTTCAGGTCTCATAGCTATAGGCGCTCTGCCTAAAGAGGCTTGGAGAGTCTTCATGCAGGTGCCTTCAGAAAAGTGTTTTCGCTTTCATACTGGCACAAGTCCAGACAAATTTACGGGTGTCTCTGCCTGCAATCTTTCAGAGATGGTCAAAAGTATTAAAACTGTGCGCGCGCGCGCCTTGGAATTTCACGTTCCAAGAGGAGATATGGAAAGATGGGTTCGAGACGTTTTGGGTGATGATGAGTTGGCTGAAAGGATTAAGCAGATCAAGATGCAAAACCTCAGAGGTGAAGATTTAAGGGATAGGCTCTCCAATTTGATGGAAACCCGATGCGCAGAACTAACCGCTGTTAGATATTAACGCCAAATCATCCTTGAAGGGATGAGCGATGAACATCTTGATTTTGACTTGGGAATATCCTCCAAAGCGCTTGGGAAATGTTTCTGACCACGTTGCTACTCTAGCTCATGAACTTGTGAAGGCTCACCATGAAGTTGAGGTTATTGTGATCGACGATTTGCACTCTGGGTTCGAAGACGTTTATGGGGTGCACGTTCATAGGGTTTCCAATCCAGTGAAGACACATCCTATGGCGAGTGTATTGACCTACGCTATGACAGCAGCTACACAGATGGAGGTTGAAGCGTCAAACGTTATTTACTTCTATAGGCGAAATAAGAAGAGTGTTGATGTCATACATTCCCATGAATGGTTAACGGTGCCATCTGCCATAAGCTTAAAACACGCCTTTGACGTACCCTTCGTCTTAACTTTTCACTCCATTGAAGGACATCGGTGTCACGACAATTTTGGTCCAACAAGCGTGGCAATAAGGGAAATTGAGGACATGGGAATCTGGGAGTCGGCAAGGGTGATCGCAAACACTGAGTGGTTGAAAAACGAGATTCTAAGTTACTACGGCGGCGGGCACTCTGGTAAAATAGATACTGTGTGGCCCATTGGCAAGGGATGGATCAAAAAAATAGTTTCTATTTACGAGAAGGCCGTTGGATCAGAGTGACCATAAAATGCGTGTTCTTCATCTCTCTTGGGAATTTCCTCCACGAATAATAGGCGGCATTGCATCTCACGTTTTTGATTTGTCGAGAGCTCTGGCCCGTAGAGAAATGGAAGTCCACGTTGTAACATGCAATTTTCCAGGCGCTACGGAATATGAGGATATAGAGGGCGTAAACGTTCATAGGTTTGAAGCCTACTCTGCTGGAGATTCATTCTACAGCTGGGCCTTGCGCATGCAGAAGAACATGGAAAGAAAAGCCTGCGACCTAATAAACTCAATTAAGGACGTTGACGTAATTCATGCCCACGACTGGCTTTCAGGCATTGCAGGGATAGGGCTGAAACATCTTTACAGAAAGCCTCTGATTGCAACAATTCATAGCACAGAGTACGGTAGAAGAACCGGCATCCACAATGATCTTCAAAGGTCCATTCATGAGGTTGAGGGCTGGTTGTGCTGGGAGGCTTGGCGGATAATCATGTGCTCTTACTACATGCGCGATCACGTTTCATGGTGTTTTGACGTCCCAAACAACAAGCTTTGTGTTGTCCCAAACGGGGTGGACGTGACAAAGTTCCATTTCAATTTCAATCATTGGGACATCAGAAGGAGATTTGCTCAGGATTCTGAGAAGATCGTTCTCTATGTTGGGAGAATTGTGCCAGAAAAGGGCTTAGACGTTTTGATCAAAGCTTTGCCAGTCGTTTCAAGCCGGGGTGTTTCAGCAAAAATAGTAGTTGTGGGCGAGGGGTCGCAGAAGCACGAATACCAAAAGCTCGCAGGCGATCTTGGACTAAGTGACAGGGTGTTCTTCGCTGGACATGTCGACGACTGGATTTTAAGAGCTCTTTACCGCGTAGCTGATGTTACTGTTGTGCCATCGAAGTTCGAACCCTTTGGGATAGTCGCCTTAGAAGCCATGGCAGCCCGCTGTCCGCTGATAGTTGCAACAAGCGGGGGACTTAACGAAATAGTGGACCACGAGGGCACAGGGTTAAAGGTTCCTGTAAATAGCCCTGAAGCTTTAGCTTGGGCTATTGTGCGTGTCATCACAGACAAGGGACTCAGAAACTGGATGGTTCACAACGCCTACCAAAAATGCCTATGGAATTACAACTGGGATAGAATAGCCGAATGGACCGCGGGCGTCTATGACGCGGTTCTATATGAGCGCAGTACTAGCCCTTGGAAACCCGTTTAAACTGAAAAGCAATCACTTTGTTGCGGCTAGCTTTATGAAACGCCATAGATCAACAGTGCTAGTTTTGCAGAGCAAACATGCTATCTAAGCCTTATATTTAATCCTTATTGACTCCAGAATAACTAAATAGAAGAGTTTCCTAAGATTTGTCGTTCGTGTGGTGGTCTCTTCAACATAACATCTTCCATAAAAGCCCTCAACGGCTCTGCCACACTCCAAGCCTGCGCTATGCACCCCCGAGGTGTGTGGGGCGGGTCGCCGTCGAATATTTCACTTACTGTCCCAAGCCCAGCTTGAAAGATTTCCTTTTGAAAGAGCGGCTGTAAAAAGGTATCGAGGGCAAAGACGCGCCAGCGCTCCTCGTGGCTCTTCAACTTCAAGAAGGCGGTGATGAAAGGGCCGAGGAGCCAAGCCCAAACTGTACCGTTGTGATAGGCTTTGTTGCGGTGGTTCCAATCTCCCAAGTATTTTCCAACGTAGCGCGGGTCGTCTTGTGACAGGGTCTTCAGCCCGTAGGTGGCGAAAAGTCCTTTCCAAACGGTTTCAACCACCCTCTCTCCCACTGCTTTGTCGAGCATGGAAAAGTCTAACGCAACCGCGATCACCTGGTTTGGCCTCAAAGACGAATCACCCTGACCCTCGTGCACCACATCGAATAGAAAGCCTTTCTCTGCGTTCCAAAATTCTTTTATGAAGTTCTTTCTAGCCTTCTCAGCTATGCTGGAATATTTTTTCACGTCCTCTTTTTGGTTGAACCGCGTTGCGAGCAATTCCATAGTTTTTAAGGCGTTATACCATAACGCTTGAATTTCCACGGCTTTCCCCCTTGGCGTGACGACCCGGTCATTCACCGACGCGTCCATCCAGGTCAGTTGGTGATCGTGCGCGATTAAGCCGTCGTCTTCCACGCGTATGTTGTATAGGGTGCCTTGAATGTGGTGTTCAACAATGGACCTTAACGCGTCCCATAATTCTACTCGGACGAAGTCAAAGTCCTCAGTGTATTTGAGGTATTGAAGAACCGCGTTGAAGTACCAGAGGGTTGCGTCCACCGTGTTGTAGTCCGGTTTTTCTCCTTCGTGGTCTGGGAACCTGTTTGGAATGATGCCTTTGCGACAATAGCGCTTAAAGGTCAGTAAGATATGTTTCGCGTCCTCAAACCTCCCCGTTATCAGTGTTAACCCAGGTAAAGAAATCAGCGAGTCTCTCCCCCAGTCTTCAAACCAGTGATAGCCGGCGATCACCGATTTTGTTTTGGTTGACTCTCGGTTCACGATAAAGGAGTCTGTTGCCAAAACCAGCCACTTGAGCCAGTCCTCGATTTTGATGTCACTGTACTGCTCTTGGAACTTTACGAGCAAGTCCTCTCGGCGCTTTAACTCCTGATCACGTAGAGCATCTATGTCTGTACAAATCGATGAAAGGATGCTCTTGGCTTCACCTTCTGTTTTTGCCGCTGCCGCAACGACAAAAAACTTCTTTCTCCCTCCAGGAGCCACGTCAAACTCAAACCATCCAGGCTGAAAACCGTCGTCTTGGCAACTATTTCCACGCGAGCGGTCCACCCGAAAATACATCCGTTCGATCCATTCTCCTTTTCCGGCGAAATATTGCCCATCACTTGAAGAAATGGACAGGGCAGAAAGCGGAACGGACGGACTAACGATCACTCCTTGTTCAAAGGGCTTTTGAATAAACTCCCAACCCAGCTTGTTTCTATCTGTAATGGAGTGAAAATGTCTACTATTGACTAACGGAAAAACGCGGATAGACACCTTATCATTATCAGGGTTGAAGATATCATAACTCACCGCGGTTGCGTTCTTTCCATACGGCATGAACATCGTCTTATTAAGCTGAACCCCTTCTACATCGTATTTGTAGGTTGGAAAAGGGTCAAGCGAGAAGTCGTAGAGAAAACGATAACCCTTAGGTTGGATGTCGTGCTCAAACTCGTTCGACCCGATCGAGTAGGATTTGTTCCCAATCTGAACTTCTTCATCCAGTTTGGTGAGGAGAACCCGACGGTCTATTGGCGGATTAAAAGCAGCAATCAGAAGTCCATGATATTTTCGTGTGTTAACTCCCAGCACTGTTGAAGAGGCGTACCCGCCCAGGCCGTTGGTTGTTACCCATTCCTTCTGAATCACCTTGTTAAAATCCGAAAGAACATGTGGCCCGAGGTGAATCTTGGGCAAGGGAACCTCCATGTTCATCATCCCCATTGATTTTCTTTGGTTAATAACGATTTCATGTTTAAGGCATCATCTTGGCAACATTCTTGTTCCTACTCACACCAAAGAAGTTGGCAACCGGTCGACATTTTGTCCGTAACAACAGTGCATGCGGAGTTGTTAGAGCGTGTTCTGTGAGTGTTTCAGCGTATCCCATGCCCTTCGCTACCACCAAGTCAGCCGAGTTGTAAAGACTCAGAAACTCATCGGAGCATTCCTCCAGAATCAGACCAACCGAGTCTGTTCCGGTGGTGATCACATTATCCGCAACAGCGTGCATACCCACGTATTTGGCGTCTTCCATGGTGGCGTCGTTAAGTACTGGTCCGCTTTTGACCCCCACCGTGACACTCGCCCCAAGGCTTTTCAGTTCTTTAACAAGCAGTGTGTCAAGTGCTATCTCTCCTGCGTTGTCGGTCAAGTACAGAATGCTCTTCGCTCCTTTTGCTGCCTCGAAAATTTTTTGGATTTCGTCGATTGCTAAGTCCTCTTCGGCTCCTCGAATAAGCTTTCCCATGTCCTCGAATTTAAACACGTGGTCCGGGATGTCGAATTCTATGATGTTGCCTACAATGGAGCACAGACAAGCCCTCCTGAACCGAGACTCTGCAGAGGACTCGTTCGAAACCGCGTTCCTAGCAGTCGCAAGAATTTCCAAGGCCCTCTCATTGCTTATCTGCTTCGTCTTCGTGTAGGGGTCGCGGTTGCCAGTTACTTTCTTCACTATACTGTCTCTTTTTGTGCCTAAGTGAGCCGCAACCGCCGCGGGTTTGAATTCCCTGATCAGAAGATGCAGAAGAGCGGACATGGCCTTAAACTGGAGAGAGTGGTCGCTCGTTGACTTCTCGATTTCTAACCAGCCCCGTTGAAGAATACAAGGGGCACACTCAGCCTCAACCTTCAATCAAAAGCCTCTCTATGCCTTTGTCATGGCTTCGGCAAACTCTAGCAGCGCCTTGTGGGGGTACTTTGCCTTCACAACGCCGCTAGCCACTAGAATTCCTTTTGTTCCAAGCCTGAGGGCGGCAGCCACGTCCGCACCCATCGTTAGCCCCGCTCCGCAAAGAACCAAAACATCAGGGTTTATCCGCTCAACAAGTTCAATTGCGCCCGTGATCACCTCAGGCTTAGCCTTTGACACCGGTATCCCCGTTCCAATCAACTCAGGCGGCTCCACAGCGATCATGTCTGGTCCAAGCGCGGCTACCGCTGCACTCACATCAGTGCTGCTGGCACAGACCAATGAAACTAAGCCGGCTTCACGCGCTCTTGCGATTGTAGCTTCGATGTCGGCGAGTTTCAACCGCCTTTCCGAATGGTTTATCAGTGTTCCCACCGCACCAGCCTGCTTCACCGACTCGGCTAGAACGTGACCCGTGAAACTCCCGGGTTTCACCGGGTCTATATGTTGCGCAAAAACGGGAACGGACACCTGGCGAGCGATGGGCGCGATGTCTGTGAACTGGGGAGCTAAGCCAATGCAAACTTCGGTTTCTAAGCTGATGTTTCCCGCGGTCTTAGCGAGTTTAATAGCCTTCTTCCCCGTGGCTTCGGAGTACGTTTTGAAGTTCACGAGGATGAGAGGAGTGCGAACCTTTGTCAACACGACCCCCGCTTATAGCATATGCAGTTACCAATTAAACGGTTTAGGGAATTTTCAACTCTTGAATCGGTAGAAGCTCAAGTTCTTGAAGTGACAAATATTTAAGGTTTTAGCGGTTAACATGCTAAAACGATGAAGAAAATTGACGAAGGTTAGGGCTCACGTCTTTGTGAGCGGTAGGGTTCAAGGTGTTTTCTTCAGGTCGGAAACTCAACATGAGGCAAATAGGAGAAACGTCAGTGGGTGGGTGCGAAACTTGCCAGATAGGAGGGTTGAGGCCGTTTTTGAGGGAGAAAGAGATGACGTGGAGAGGCTGATTGAATTTTGTAGAAGAGGACCTCCAGGAGCAAGGGTTACAGGCGTTGAGGTTCGGTGGGAGCGTTACATTGGCGAATTCAGAGGCTTCAGAGTGCGCTACGGATATATGCGCATAATCTAAGCGCGCGCAACAAGTTGGCGCGGACCCTAAAAGTCTTGGAAAGTTAACAAACCCTCATGCGCAAAGGTTTATCTTGAAGGAAAGCGTCGTCAAGGTAAATTTGAAATGAGCGGACACGCCATGCCCACTATCCTGTTAGTCAACGACGACGGAATACAATCCATCGGTTTGGTCACCATAAAGAAGCGGTTAGAGAAGCTTGGCGAGGTCATAGTTGTCGCCCCAGAAAAGGAGCGAAGCGGTATTGGAAAAGCCTTGACCGCCCACGAACACGTCAGAATTATGGAGACTCAGCTTAGTGACGGCTCAAAAGCGTACGCTATAACTGGCACACCAGCCGAAGCCTTTCTTCTAGGGGTGAACAAGATTCTGAAACGCTCTCCGGATCTGGTTGTAGCCGGAATAAATATGGGTCCAAACCTAGGAATCGACGATGTGTTGAACTCCGGCACGTTAGGCGCAGCCTTTGAAGCCGCAATTCATCAAGTGCCTGCTATAGCTGTTTCTTACTGTGCGCAAAATATTCTGGATCAACCAGATTGGAAAGAGAAGGTCACGTCGGAGGAACTGGAGTCAACCGCCGCTCTCACTCAAAAAGCTGTTGAATATGTGCTGGAAAGGGGGATGCCCGCCTATGTGGACATCATCTCGATAAACGTGCCAGAGGGCGTCAAATCAAGGAAAGTGAAGGTCACTAGCCTGTCGTATAAGGGGTACGGCGACATCTACACGAAGCGAAAAGAGGGATATAAAATTGGGGGTTGGGTTCTGTCTGGTTACCCTGACGATGAACTTGGAACAGATGTGCACACCATAAAGGAAGAGGAATGCATCTCCATTACACCCATTAAGGTAAAGTTTCCCCACCGTAAGACAAGTCTAAGGGACTTTTCGAAGGCTCTCGCAACTCAGGGAAACAAGAACCGTCCGGCTCATTCCTTGAGAACTCGAAAATGAGACTCTTTTCCCGCGCTGATGTATTCTCCGCCCGCGTCACGGACAATGGACGCGATTTTCGCGAAGTTTTCCGATCCTAAGTATTGACGCGGCTTTATCACGATGTAGTTTCCCGTTTCCTCAAACGTTAGCATTTCCTCCAAATCCTTAGGAAACAACTTCCGGACGTTTTCGACTGTTCGTGTTTTTTCAGCGGGCGCAACGGCGGGGGCGCTGACCTCCCTTAACTGTTTCGTGATGTCTGTAAGGTCTCTGGAGATCATGTTCAAAACGCTGAGAAGCTCGTCGATTCGCCGAAGTAGCTCTTCACCGCTTAGCTTCTTCTCGCTCATGATCGGCCCTCTCTATTACTTTTCTTCGTTTCTTCCTTATAATTTATTTCACAATTACACAGCTTTCTTGAAAAACGGAGTGAACATTAAAAATTATTACAAGAAACCAGAGAGGGAGCTGTTTGTTCAAGCTTAGAAGAACCTTTAAAGCAGATCAAGAATGATCAACTTAGAGGTTCAAGAGTGCTGGAGGTTGACGGCAGCCAAAAGAGCGGTAGCGGCACCATCTTACGCCTGTCCATAGCCTTAGCAGGCATCCTTGGCGAGCCACTACACATCTACAACATCCGTGAAAGGCGAACCCAGCCCGGTTTACGTCCCCAGCACCTTGAGGCTACACTCACTGCTGCGAGGCTCTGCAACGCTGAGATTAAGGGTGCGACGCTAGGCTCCCGCGAACTTTGGTTCGAACCCAGCGAGATCAAGGGCGGCGACATAAATGCCGAGATCGGAACCGCCGGCAGCATCCCCATGCTCCTGCTAACAGTTCTGCCCCTCTGTGCCTCTGCCAAACGCGCCGTGAACGTTCGCGTGGTTAAGGG
>CAYGCU010000002.1:0-20526 GCA_964348475.1 uncultured Candidatus Bathyarchaeia archaeon | reverse complement strand
AATTTTGATGCTCATCTTTAACCGCCATCAATAAATATGGAATCATATTTATTAAAAACTGGGACAAACTTTTAAGGTGCAATCTTATCACTCACAATTATGAAAATTCTGGGTATCTCTGGTTCTCATAGGAAAAAGCAAAACTCATACAGAATGCTTGAGGAATGTATGAAAGGAGTAAAAGAGGTGGAGTCATCCGCTGAGACTAAGACAATAGAGTTGGCAGAATTGAAAATCGACCCATGCATAGCAGTATGTGCACCAGCTGGCACTTGTGGCAAGAAACCTTTCAAGTGCGTTCTAAAAGATGACCTTTCACTTGTTTTTGATGAAATGAAACTAGCAGATGGAATCCTCATCGCTTCTCCTCGTTATTTTATAGTTCCGTCAAAATTGCAGGCGCTAATAGAGAGACTCTACTGTGTCGTTTACATGACAAGAAGCGAAAATCCTTCATTGCATTCGCCATTAGATAATAAGCCGTTTGGCCTCCTCACCACCTCATACTCAGACGCGTACAGCACCGTACCTTTGCAAGAGCACCTAGAAAAGTTCTGTTTATGGCTACAGATGAAGCCTGTGACAATAAAGAAGTGGCCTTTCAGAGGGGTGCATGGGCAAGTACCCGTTTCAGAAGATTCTAGGGCCCTAGAGCTCGCAAGGACACTTGGACAAATAATGGCAAAAGCAGCAAGCAGAAGGGCATGAAGATAGGAAAAGCTTGATTCGTTTGTGTTAACAGTCAAATTAATGGACCCGTTAAGTTACAGAGCCGCAATAAGCTTTTAGCAACGCCGAGGGCAAACAATATTTAAGTGAGACGAAGAAGAACCCTAACTAGATATGGGCAAAGGAAGTGGCGGAGCACCTCATGAAAAGCGAGGAGAAATAACATGACGAATCGAATCAGAAGGAAGTTTTCATCTCTCGCCTATTTCGCACGAAAGACCTACTGGAAAATGGTAACTGCCAAGCCTTCGCTGCTCGTCATCGCCCTTGCGGCAGTTGGTGTCTCCATTTTCCTTCTCGGAGGCGGGGTGTACAACCTCATAGTACCCTATGTACCTATTGGATTTCCTTTGGGTAGAAGAGTGCTTTTTTTCTATCCTCGCACAGTGCATGAACAGGCACTTCTTGAAAGCTTAACCGTCATGACCGTCTACGGCATCGGAATCGCAGGTTTCCTTTTGACGTATCAGAGCACAAAGTATGCCTACAAGCCTCGTCAGGCGTTCATGTTGCTGTTAGTTGGTTGTGCCCTAATTATTATTGCGTATCTGTACATAGAAAATATTATATGGCTGAAAATGAGCGCGCCTCTTTAAGCTGCCTAAGAAAGTAGGAGTACGTATCTACTCTAACTGTGGATATAGAGCCGTGGAACGCGATTTCTTACCACGGCTGGTTTTTGACGCCCAGACGGAATGCCAAGAAGTTTGTTACAAGGTGTATGGGAGGCGTTATGATCAAAACGATCAAGATTCTTTGCAGGCCAGGCAACGCTGTAACCATCAAGGAAAAAAGAAGGGCTCCCACAACGAAATCAAGTTGGTCCGCTATCGGAAAGGAAGACCCCGGAGGGAAGCCTAGTCGTCGCTTGACAAAGGAGTCAAACAAGTCGCCCACCAAGGCTCCCAACGATAGCACAAATCCAAGTGATGCATCGTATCGAAACAGGACACTTTGAAGCGGAGACACGATCTGAAGAACGAAACCCACCAACGTCCCAATAATCAAACCGGCAAAAAAGCCTCGAACCGTTTTGTGAGAACCCAGTATCGGCTTTCCGTCTATAAAGGTTCTACCCGCATCAATGGGACGACCCCCACCAAAAATTACCGGTGCCGCGTTGGCGCAGTAAGCTGGAAAAATGAAGTACAAAGCATGGGCAACGTCAACGAGTGTCGTAGACATGGTGATTCGATTTATTATTGGATTACAGAGAAAATAAAGACTAGCATTGTTTCGACCGTGACGCCCCCCAGAAATAGAGGGGAAAAACGCGAACAGTGGTTATCTTTAGCTTTTGCGACCATAGTCGAAGATGCCACTACTTTCGATGAGAAGATAGCAACTCGCTGGGCTTTTGCCTTTAAGACGTTTTTCGAGGAGAGCCTTTATCACGCGAGGCTGACCTGCGTGTTTCAGGTTAAGCACAACTTCTGACCAGAACTTCAGCACTCGTGTGGCTACGGGCTCTATGCTGACGTGGGTCTCAGCGAAAACGCTTCTAACCTGACTGAGGATGAGAGCGGCTACTTTGTGGGTTTTAGCAATCTCAGCCAAGCAAGCAACCTGTCTGTTCAGCTCTCGATTTAACGCAAACGTTTCCTTTGCACCTCCTAGCTCAGCACGGTACAGTGACGTAACGGTGTCGACCACCACCAATCCAACTTTTTCGGTTATGTACGTGTCAAGGTTGTCTATCGCAAGGGCTTGCTCCTCGAAGGTTGTTGGCCTCACCAAGGTTATAAGGGGAGAAACCTTCTCCGAATCGTAGTAGGCTATCTGTGACAGCCGCCTCGGAGAGAAGGCGCCGTCTGAATCTATGAAGAGGCTTTTAGATCCCATCCTAGCAGTGTTCACGGCGCATTGAATGGCCAGCGAGCTTTTACCCGTCTCCGCCTCTCCATAAACAAGGGAGACGCCGTCGATGGGAAGCCCTCCGTTCAACAATTTGTCCACCGAACCGCAACCCGTTGGGATCACGCGCTGCAAGGGCTCCACATCAAAATCGAATAGAAACCCAGAGTTAATAATTTTGTCTTGACCAAAATTTCTATCTCAAGCTTTGCGAAACTGGAAACAAAAGGGTTCATCTATTGGCTCCTCAGAAAAGGCATCGTTATGCGCGCGCATCAAAAGCCAATATAAGTTGAAGGTTAATAATCTTATCACAGTTCATGCGCGAAAGGGCAACACAATGAACACTAAAATCGCGGTTGCAACCGTTTCAGGGAAAGCCTACTATAAGCTGGTGAAGGAGCTCAGAGGGAGAGACCTGCCCTTCTTGAGCCTAACGCCCAGAGACCGAGTCCCCCCAAGCGTCAAGGTCGTCATCACAACCGGCAAAGAACGTCACTTGATCACACACCCTAATGTCCTCGTTTTCAATGAAGAAAAGGACCCCACAACGGTTGTCACCGAAGCCCTTCGATTGGTTGAGGGAAAGAAAAGTTACGAAAGAATTGTCATCGGGGTGGATCCGGGTAAAACCTTTGGATTGGCAGTTTTGGGTGACGGAAACGTTTTGGAAACCGTTACCTGTTCAAGTTTGGAAGAAACCGTGAACACCCTCATTAAGGTCTTGAACAGGGCACCGGGTGCAATTAACGTTGTGAAAATAGGGAACGGGGCCCCTGCCTACACTAGACCACTGTTGAACCTGTTGGAGGAGGTTCTACCGGAGGAGACAGCGATGGAAGTTGTCAGTGAGGCTGGAACTAGCCGTTTCGAGAAGGAAGCCACCCATAGGAGAGAAGGAAAAGACGTTATGTCTGCCATAAAGATCGCGGAGAGAAGAGGAAACATTTTTCACAGGAAAAGAAAACAATGAGACGCACCGTTGAAAAGGGCAAGACTCTGCTGGTAGACGGCCCGGCTTCCGTGAACCTTCTCTCAGGAGAAGCCAAGATTTTAGGTGCAAAGTTTAGGATAGGGGAGAAGGTTGTGATACGGGATGGAAAACGCTTGCCCTTTGAAGTGAGCAAAAAAGCCACCTTTGATCTGAGGTTGGGTGAGAATGCCTTTTTTGAGGAGGTTGACGGAACCACCATTCCCATTTCTTGGGAAAGCGCGTTCAAAGAGGTGGTGTCTCAGGGGAGACCGGTGACAGTTATGGTGATGGGTGGGGTTGACTCTGGGAAAACAAGTTTTTGCGTTTACCTTGCAAACAGAGCGTTGAGGGATGGATGGAAGCCAGCGGTTGTCGACGGTGATTTGGGACAGTCGGACATAGGTCCGCCTTCAACCATAGGGTTCGGTCGCGTCACCAAGCCGATGAAAGACCTCTTTGAGATGGAGGCGGAAAACGCTTGTTTCGTGGGGGTGACAAGCCCGAGCCTAGCCGTGGACAAGGTAGTGGAGGGATTAACGGCGATAAAGAGCAAGGTCTTACAAAGAGACGTGAACTTTTTGATCGTAAACACAGACGGATGGATTGAAAGTCAAGAAGCCGTAGGGTACAAGGTTCAGTTAGCGGAGAAGGTTGCCCCCGACGTCCTGGTCGGGATACAGCAGAAAAACGAGTTGACGCTTATACTAACATTGCTTAAGGAAAAAAGGACGGTTATTGCCATAGAGTCTTCACAAGCGATACGGAAAAGAAACAGGGAGAAGAGGAAAACCCTGCGCACGTTGGGTTACAAGAAGTATTTGAAGGAAGCCAAGGTGCGGTTGTTTTCCTTGAACCAGATTAGGGTTGAGGACGCCCTCTCTGAAACCGGCGCTGGCTTTGCCACGGAGCAGATGGAAGAGATGGAGGAAGGCTTGCTCGTGGCACTGCAAGACGCTGAGGGAAGCTTTCTGGGAATAGGTGTCTTGCGTGGGGTTGACCCCAGAAGAGAGATTGTGAGAATTTACACGCCGGTCGGTGTAAACGTGTCTACCGTCTGTGTTGGTCAGGTGAAACTGGACAAAGAAGGCAGGGAGATAGGTCCAAGCCCAGTTTTTTCGCAACCCTCTCAGAACTATCTCAAACCCAAACCCAACAATAAAAACTAACACAAAACAGCGTAACAATCAATTCTTAGGTGGCTCCGCAAACTCGTCTAACCCCCGTTGTTTCCTCCTTGCCCTCTCAACCCGAATCTCTTCTCCAACGCTAATGCGCATTCCATCCGACGCCGCCAAAGTAGGGACTCCAGTTTTCTCTTCAATCATTTTGGCCTCGCGGGCCGGTCCCCTAAAGATCATTTTCATCCCGAAGTGAGTTGTCACCACCTTCTCTGGACCAGCCTCCTCCACGATTTTGACAGCGTCTTCAGTGGTCATATGTCCCTTCCAAGGCTCCCCCGAGGGTCTCATAACACAGAGCAGAAGGAGCCTAACCCCTTCGTATGATTTTCCAACCCCCTCGAAATATTCGGTGTCCGAGGTGTAGCCAATGTCTCCCACATCGCCTGTTTCCAAGCGATATCCCACCGCATCTGGGTCTGTGTGTCGAGCTTTAGTGGCGAGAACCCTCACGCCGTCAATAGTGAAGTCGACGCCCGGCTTTGTCTCTATGACTTTTTCCGGCATCTGTTGGTGATACTTGGAAATGGCTGGTCCGCAGACTTTGTTGCCAAACAGGACGCTTCGAGGTGCGGCTAGAATTCCTCTTCGCCTTGTCATCCCACGAGTCATGGCTTCAACGAAAACTTCCGCGTCAGTGTAGTGGTCTGGGTGGCAGTGGGACACGAGCACTGTGTTGACCTTTTGGGGGTTCAGCTTCATGTTCAGGGAGTAGATGAGGGCTCCTGGTCCTGGGTCCAGGTGCATGTGCATGCCTTCGGAGATGAGGCGTATTCCTCCAGTTCTCCTTTTCTGGGTAAGGGTGGCGAATCTTCCTCCTCCTGTTCCCAGAAAGACTAGTTGTATTTCGGCCATGCTCATCGCCCAGAAGCGTAATGTTTGTTCCAGCTATATATAGAGATTCAGAGAACAGCGGTGAGCTTTATTATCTTAAGCGCGAAACAAATAATCGGAGGGCTGTTTCGATGAGGGTAGTGGTTCGCATCGGAGGTTCTATTGTGGCTTCACCGCCAAACCCGGAGATTATGAGCGAGTACGCAGGCATGCTCAGAGAGTTGAAGGAGCAGGGTCATGAGCTTGTGGTCGTCGTTGGAGGCGGATCCTTAGCCAGAGACTTCATAAGGATTGCTGAAGACATGGGTCTGAGCGAGTTCAATCAAGACGAGGTGGCTATAGGGGTTTCGCGTCTTTTCGCTCAGTTGTTGGCTATGAGGCTAGGAGACCTCGGATTAGGCAGTGTTCCCACGTCCGTGGATGAGGCGGTTCGGGGGCTGAAGACCAGGAAAATCGTCGTTATGGGCGGAGTGAGACCTGGGATGACTACGGACGCCGTGGCTGCAGCGGTTGCTGAGAGGGTGGGAGCTAAGTTGCTGGTGAAGGCTACGGATCAAAATGGCATATATACTAAGGATCCGAGGAGATATCCCGAAGCAAAAAAGATTGACAAGTTGAGTTTTGACGATTTGTTTCAGTTTTTTGAGGAGAACAAGCATAAGGCCGGGATACACCAAGTTTTAGACCCAGAGGCTGTTCGAATTCTTCAGAAGGGAAAAACGAAAACAGTTGTGGTAAATGGGTTTAAGCCTGAGAACATTTTGTCGGCGGTAAGGGGCAAAAAAGTTGGGACCTTGATTAAGTAGTTACATTGAATTTCGAATACTGATTTACGGTTCACAAAACTTTTTTCATATCATGTCTATTCTTGTTTTTAGGAGACTCTGAAATGTCAGAAACGCTTGTCATACCCGTGGGTTCTCTGGATGAAAAGTTGAGAGAGCTAGTTCCGTTTGGCGAAAAGATTGTCTACACGTCTGAGGTGAAGGTATCCAAATCCGGATGGGGAGTAACCTCAAAAAATGGCTACCTGGTTCTAACCACTGGTGGGGTTGCCTTCAGAGCTGGCAAAGAAGAATCTGAGAAAGACCTATTCGAAGACTACGTGCCGTACATACATATGGCGGAGGTTAGGGGCAAAAAGGGAACAGTGGAGTTCAAGATTAAGAATCCCAATAGTCCACACAAAAAGCCTGGATGGAAACTAAAAGTAGAAAGATCTGAAGGCGAAGATAAGAAGTCATTCAAGAAGAGGGAAGAAATGTTCACCCAGACTTTCGAGGATCTGATGAAGAGAAGACTCGCCATCTACTTCTGAAGATCTTGTGCGAACTAACATCGTTGCCGTCGTCCAAGAAACAATTATTATTTAACCAGCATTGCTCGTTATACATAACCAATTCATCACCTGAAAACTAATTCACCCCACGAAAGACCCCAAAAGAACCACGGCTAGGCGGTTATTGGGGGGCCAAGAGAGAGAAAGAGAGAAAACAAACCCAAAAAATATAATTGCCCCACACCATCACCTAACACAAGTCAACACACCATGAAAGGACTCGACAAAATGAAAATCCTCCCCAAACAGTGCAACATCCTACAAATCGAAGAAAAATGGCAAAAAAAATGGGAAGAAATGGGCATCTACCACTTCACCTGGAAAGACAAAACGTGCCCAGTCTACAGCATAGACACCCCACCACCCTACCCTTCAGGCGACTTCCACATGGGAAACGTCCTTAACTGGACCTACTTCGACATCGTAGCAAGATACAAACGCATGAAAGGACACAACGTTCTATTCCCACAAGGATGGGACTGCCACGGACTCCCAACAGAAGTAGAAACTCAAGAAGAATATGATGTCCAAAAAACCGACATGCCCCCAGCAGAATTCATTAAACTCTGCAAAAAATTCGTCAACAAATACATCAACATAATGAAAAAAGCCATCACACGCCTCGGATGCTCCATAGACTGGACTAGAGAGTACAAAACAATGGATCCAGACTACTGGAGACGCACTCAACTCTCCTTCATCCTCCTTCACAAGAAAGGCATGATCTACCAAGGAATCCATCCAATCAACTGGTGTCCCAGCTGCGAAACAGCCATAGCCGACGCAGAAGTAGAACATGAGACTAGGGAAGGAACCCTCCACTACATCAAATTCAAACTAGAAGACGACCAACAATTGACCATAGCCACCACGCGTCCAGAACTCCTCCCAGCCTGCGTAACAGTAGCCGTCCACCCAAACGATCAACGCTGCCAAAAATACGTAGGCAAAGAAATAGTTGTTCCCGTCGCTAACAGAAAAGTCAAAATAGTCCCAGACAATCTCGTAGACCCCAAGTTTGGAACAGGCGTCGTCATGATATGCACTTACGGCGATAAAGCAGACGTAAAAGCCGTCGCAAAACACCACCTACCAGCCGTAATCACCATAGACGAGAAGGGAAAAATGAACGAAAACGCCGGAAAATACGTTGGAATGACAATCCAGGAAGCCAAAAAAGCCGTAGCCACAGACCTAGAAAAAGACGGCCTCATAGAAAAAAAGGAAAAAATCCAACAAGAAGTCGGAATATGCTGGAGATGCAAAACCCCCATTGAAATCTTAGAACGAAAACAATGGTTCATGAAAACCCGTATCCTAACAGACGACGTAGAACAAAACACCCTAGAAATCACATGGTACCCGGACTACATGAAAACCCGCATGATAGACTGGGCCAGATCCCTAGACTGGGACTGGGTAATCTCCCGCCAAAGAATCTTTGCTACGCCAATTCCCATATGGTACTGCAAAAAATGCGAAGAAATCATCCTAGCCGAACCCAACTGGGTCCCCGTGGACCCCAGAATAGAAGACCCCAAAATTGAAAAATGTCCAAAATGCGGCTCCAAAGCATTCACTCCTGAAACAGACGTACTAGACACATGGTTCGACTCCTCCATCACATGCGCCGTCCACGCAGGCTGGCCAGACAGCCAAGACTGGCACAGACTATATCCAGCTGACCTTCACACTTCAGGCTACGACATCATCCGCACCTGGGCCTACTACCTCATGGTCCGCCACTTAGCCCTCTTCGACGAAAAGCCCTACAAAAGCGTCCTAATCAACGGCATGGTTCTGGGAAGCGACGGGAGAAAAATGAGCAAATCCCTCGGCAACTACGTGGCCACCCCCGACGTCTTCAACAAATACGGAGCTGACGCCCCCCGGCAATGGGCAGCCAGTGGAGGAGCCACAGGTTCAGATATACCCTTCCGCTGGGCAGACGTCGAATACGGATGGAGGTTCCTCATCAAGCTGTGGAACGCCGCCCGCTTTGCCAGTCAACATCTGCAAGATTACGCTCCACGAGAAAAGGTGGAGCTGGAACTTCTAGACAGGTGGTTGCTAAGCAAGCTGGAAGGAGTTACTAAAACTGTGACCGAAGCCTTTGAAAGCTGCGAGTTCAACATGGCGACGGAAGAAACTCGAAACTTCGTGTGGCACACGCTTTGCGATCACTACATTGAGGCGATAAAGCATCGGCTGTACAGACCCGACAAGTATGGAAAAGGGAAAAAAGTGGCTGCTCAGTACACCCTCTACACAGCCATTTACCGCGTTCTACAGCTACTTGCACCAGTCTCCCCTCATATAACCGAAGAGATGTACCAAACCATGTATGCGAAGGACAAAAAACATAATAGTATCCACGTTTCGCCTTGGCCCGTCCCGGATGAGGAGAAAATCGAGGAGAAGGCGGAGAAGCAAGGTGCACTGATCATGGCAGTTATAAGCGCTGTTCGGAGGGAAAAGGCGGAGAGAAAGATGCCGTTAAACGCGACGATCAAGAAACTTACGATTTATGCTGGGAACAAAGAAGGCGTGCACATTTTGATTCAGGCTAGGGAAGATATTGAAGGAACCTGCAAGGCAGAAAAAATGGACACCTTGCCTGAAGAGGGTGAAGGCAAGGAAGTGCAAGAATACCCAAACGTTCGATTCGTCGCCGAGTATTAGTTGGAAAGCTTAAAACGCAGAATGGCTGCGATTCCACCAAAAGAGTTTTTTAACATCTGTCCCTCTTCAGTCTCGATGGAGATAATCTCCACGTCTGTTCCAGTCTGCTCAGCCAGTTCAGCCAGTTCGTCGATGACCTCCTTGACCTCCGCTAGTTGAAGAGTTAGTGCTTTGCAATTTGAGCAGGGTTGTCCGCTGAGGCTTTGTTCGAACTCTAGAACCTCTTGGTTTCTTATGGTTTCTTGTTTAACATAGTTGCAAGCTGTACACTTGACGGTGACTCGAACCACGCTTAGAGCTTCAGAAAGCAAGAGAGTTTTGACTCTGCCAGTCTCCAAGCATTGTTTCACCTCCTTCTCTCCGTAGGTCGCCAAGCCTGTGTCATGTCCTATCTCGTAGAGAAAATCCTGCATAATCCTTTTCTCTTCCACGTAGCGAACGTGCCGCAAAATCTCTGGGGCTCGGTCCATTACCTCCTCCACTCCCTGCTCGCTCACGTACGCCGTATCCACAGTGGCAATGATCTTGTCTCTCAACGTGTAATGGAGATAGTTCCCTTTTTCGAAGTCATTTTTTGTGGGTCCCGGTCCCCCAAGGATTACGCCTTTCAGGTCGGGTATGGACAAGAAAACTTCATCAGCGTGTTTTCCAATGCGCTTAAAGTAATCCAAAAGTTTGGCTTCTCGCTGTCGCTCAAACCTTCTTGCCGACTGACCCCCAGCCCGATGTTTTCCGGGGACGCCCGACGTGATCTCCTTGGCGGTTTCTAGGCGTCTTCCCCGGAGGGTGGCGAAGGTCGTTGCGCTGGAGTCTATGACCATGATCCCGTAGGTTTCCCTCTCCCTCAGAAAGGCTTCTAGGTGCTCTGTGTGGAACTTGGAGTCGCAACGGTAGAGATACACTTGGATCAGCTCAAGCGGGGTTATCACGTAGGTTTCTATCCTTTCGCTTCCTGGACCGTTTTGGGGGATGGCTCCGCAGAAGATAACTAAGCCCTTTTCTGGCACCTTTTTAAAGAGTTTAAGCCGCTGCATAACCTTCACAATGGCGTCTTGAACGTTTTTTCTCGTAGTGTCAGATTTGATGTTGGCGGCGGTTCCGTACTCTTGTTTAAGCATTGCGATTACTTCGCTGATCTGGCGTCCAGGCGGCACGTACAGCGAGATGAGTTCGGTTCCCCTTCCCTCCTTGCTGGCTAGCGTGTCCAGTGCTCTTTTTAAGCGAAACCTTTCGAGCGATGTTCGTTTACTGCTCAAGTTAATATTCCACGCGTTGACCGTAACCTACAACGAAACGGGACAGATAAGATTTGCCATTTCTCAAATCACGAATAAGTGGAGGAGGTTTAAGAAGTTTCCAAAATCACGCTGCTTAACCTGTGACCTTCTTCGTCTTGCTTCGGGGTTTCGCTATTACTTCCCTAACTTCGAGGCTAAAGAAATCGGATGCACTGGCAGGTTTTATGACTAGGGCGGTGTCTGCTCCTCTGCCGGTTCCTGCTATGGCCACGACGTTTTTGTCCACTGAGATGAAACCTGCATCAGTTGCCATCACAGTGATCTCGACGCAAACCTTGGTTCCTTCACCGAACAGCCTTAGAGCGTGAGCGATGAGCTCAAGAGGTAGAATCGTTGTAAACTTCTTTCGAACAGCTCTCTCCACACCGCTCAAAGCATGGGTGGCGGTTAGAACCTTAGCTCCGTTTTCCAAGATTTTCCTGCGGTTCTCCTCTGTCAGTTCCGGGGTTCCGGGCTCCGCAAAGCCGAAGTGGTGGGTGACCACCACCACGTTGAAATCTTTGAAGATTTCTGAGGCTCTTGCTCCGGTTTCGCCAGTGGTTGACGCGACCAGGATGTCTTTTATCCTTTCTGTTTGGGCGTATTCTTTTGCCAATCTTAACACTAACTCGGTGTTCTGTGAACCGGGGACTTGGAAGTACACTGTTTTTCGTTCTGTGGAGTTCATTTTCTTCCAGTCTCTTATGGTTGTAAACGTTTTGCTACAGAGACGCTATTTTTCATAAATCTTTTTTGCTATAGATTCGGTTTATGCAAAGCTGTTCTTGGATTTCGTGCGGTTCAGTTCAGACTAGCAGAGAAGCGTGGGGCAAGTATCGAAGTTGTTTCCGTTCCTTGTTTTTTGTCTCATAGACTAATGGGCGCATTAGTCTATGAGCTAAGGAGGCACATCCCTCAAGTATGCTAGAGAAAATCTTTTGAATTCTGTTTCTCCAATGCTAATGACGAAACTTTGAATGTCGTCAGTAAAATCTTTCCAGTCAACCCTCAGCAGATTCACCTTTTTATGGTAGTCTGTATAGTTTTTGTGAAAAGACATGATCACTCCGGTCATGCCCAGTCCTTCTCCGGTAGAGGCAAATATTGCGTTGGGAAACTTTGCAGCATATTCTTTGGCTCCCTTCATTGTTTCGGGTGTAAGAATTTCAGGCCGCATTTTGACAAAGGTTAGAGCTAATATTTCGAAGCCCATCTTTCTAAAATTCGGAATGATTGTATAGTCCTGAATCAGTCCTTTCTGTTCAAGTTTGTGACGAGTTCTGGTGATTGTTGGCTGAGAAACCTTGAGGGTTTTAGCAAGTTCCCTGTCACTTCGTTTTGAATTTTTAAGGAGTTCCCGCAACAATTTTTGAGGTAATTCTTTTCGCATAAACTAAAAGTTAGTAAACAACTGGTTAAAAGTTTATTGCATCTCCATAGGAAGTGTTGAAGTCAGAAAATATGGTCATCAAAGGATAACGGTCAATATTGCTTGCATACATCGGGTAGGGCAGAATCGGTTTGCAATTCTGCAGGCAACAAACCGAGAGGACTGCAGCAAATCGATTCTCAGGGGAGGCTCTAGATACGCATGCTTCCTGTCAACCTCGTAGCACAGCCGCCTCTAGTCCTCCACCTGCTTGGACGGACATAGCGTGTTAACGGGACAAGACTTGCAACAAGGATTTCTGGCCTTGCAGTACGTCCTTCCAAGGGAAATCAACAGGAGGTGGACAGAGAGATAGTCTTTAGGCGAGTAAAGGGATTGAAGTGCCTCACGAACACCTTCATAATCGGCTTTGGGCGAGGCTAGCCCCAGCCTCTTTGAAACACGGTTCACGTGAGTATCAACAGGGAGAGTTGGTTTTCCACCGCAGAAGAGGAGGACAACGTCAGCGGTTTTCGGTCCCACTCCAGGCAGCTGGATGAGCGCTTTCCGAGCCTCTTCAAGCGGTAGCGAGTAAATGAAGTCGATAGAACCGCCAAACTCTTCGAGGATCAAACGAGAAAGTTCCTTTATAACTTTGGATTTGTTTCTGTACAACCCCGCAACTCTTGTGGCCGCCTCGATCTCTTTCACCCTCGCGCCTGCTAGGTCCTTTGGGGTGATCGGAAATCTTCTCCAGAGGTTTCTAAACGCTCTCTCGGCGTTCCTGTCTGCAGTTGCTTGGGAGAGCACAGTTTTGATCAGCACTTGAAAGGAGTCTTTAGGCGCGTTAGCCCAGTGTGGAATGGAAAAATTGCTTCGAAGTGCGTGAAGAATTTGAGTTGCTCTGCGTTCCGTCATGGCTGTTTCGCCGATTCCTTATGAAACACCAAATAGTAAATAGGCAAAGGCTATAAATAGCATATCAGGGCTGCCTATGTCGCAAGCAAAGGTTGTTAAGGAAAAAATAAGAGAAAGAGACAAGCTTTTCTCAGCTCTCTACTTGGAAATGGAAAACGCTGGTTTGGTTCTCTTGAGCGAAGGAGAAGATCGATTAGGAACGCTGGCAGCGGCTATTCCACAGACACAGAAAATGGTTGGCCCACCGCTCTCCTCCATCTTACTCGGCGACCGAAACGCGGTGACCGCTCGCCTCTTAGCCGAACGCCTCGCCAAGAACACGAACAAAATCGCATTGGCATCAGTTTTCATTAAATCGATAAGTGAGAGGGAGGCTGGACCAATCCTTGTGAAGCTGCTCGAAAAGACCGTGAAAAAGGAGGAAGGGGAGAAAACTCCGCCATAGTTTCTGCGCGAAGTCTCAACGGAAAGGTTGAGAACTAGCTGAAAAGAGCGCTTCAAGCTAATCCTCAACGCTTTTCTAAAAGGCTTAAATTCTTGAACGCTTCTCAATTCAACAAGTTTCTTAAAAGAAATGGTGGCTGTGATGAGAGTTGTGGATTTGAGAAGTGACACCGTTACTCTCCCCACCGAGGAGATGCTTGAGGCTATCAAAAACGCCGAACTCGGAGACGACGTGTTCCAGGAAGACCCGACCGTTAACAGGCTGGAGGAGATGGCAGCCCAGAAAATGGGGAAGGAACGCGCTTTACTGGTTACCAGCGGCACCCAAGCCAACCTCGTGTCTATACTGTCGCACACAAAAAGAGGAGACGAGGTAATTCTTGAAGCTGACTCGCACACATACAACTTCGAGGCTGGAGGCATATCTGCCATTGGAGGGCTCTTGGCCAAACCTATAAGGGGAAAGTTGGGCGTACTTGATCCAAGAGATGTGGGAAAGGCGATCAGCCCCAAGGACATTCACCATCCTGAAACAACACTTGTTTGCATAGAGAACACCCATAACTTAGCTGGAGGCACTGTGGTTTCCCCCAGTCAGATAGAAGCGGTCTGGAAAGTAGCCGAGAAACACGGCCTCGCTGTGCACATGGACGGAGCCAGAATATTCAATGCCGCAATAGCCTTAAACATCGATGTTAGAGAATTGACTAGACATGTTGACTCCGTTATGTTCTGTCTCTCCAAAGGCCTAAGCTGCCCAATAGGATCCCTCGTAGCTGGAAGCCAAGAATTCATAGAGAAGGCGAGAAAATGGAGAAAAATGCTTGGAGGTGGAATGAGGCAGGCGGGAATTATTGCGGCGCCGGGAATAATAGCCTTAGAAAAGATGATTGACAGGTTGAGAGACGACCATAGGAATGCCAGAATTTTGGCCAAGAAGCTGGCGAAAATGGAGGGAATTTCAATAAACTTGAAAACCGTTCAAACTAACATAGTCATATTTGGTGTCCATGATTTGAGAGTGACATCTGCTGAGTTTGCACAGAAATTAGCTGAACAAGGTGTAAAATCTCTGCCCAGGAGTGAGACCTCTGTAAGAATGGTAACCCACAGAGGCATAGAAAAAGAAGACATCGAGTATGTAATAGAATCCATTGACAAGGTAGCTAACTCAATACGGAAGCACTGACTTAAAACAGAAAACCCGAAAAAACACAAAGCATTAAAAACAACTTCGAAATTGTTGCGGATTAGTTTATAAGTGCAATCGCACAAAAGTTGCGTGGTGTGTCTATGTCTCTAGAAGTCGAGGATGTCATGGTCGATGAAGTGGTGATTATTGACGAGGAGGCAACAGTGAGGGAAGCTGTGGAACTCATGAACAAGCATGAAATCGGGTGCCTAATTACGATGAAGAAGAGGAAACCGTCTGGAATACTGACTGAGAGAGACCTCCTTACACGAGTGTTAGCCAAATCTAAGGACCCGGAAAAGACCAAGGTCTCGGAGGTCATGTCAAAACCCCTCGTCGTAGGGAGACCTCATATGGACGTGGAAGACGCCGCAAGACTAATGTTCAAAATGAAAATCAAGAAGCTTCCCGTGGTGGAAAAGGGGAAGCTCTTGGGGCTGATAACCCTGACAGACCTTGTTCGTGTTCAGCCTCAGATGATCAGCATACTTAAGAAGCTCTCCAGTCAAGAGATTACTCCAAAGCGAATCAAGAAAGTCGTTGACTACTACATAGCATAAACTAGAAGAATCGAAAAGTAAAGTTTAATTAATGCTGGACGTAAGGCTAAAAGCCATGTAAGTGTTTGGCGCAACGGAGGTAAATTCAATCATCATTCCTGTTCGCTGCTTCACCTGCGGCAGTTTAGTCGGCGACAAGTGGGAGGACTTTGCTAGAAGAGTGAAGCAGGGAGAAGATTCGGGGAGAGTTTTAGACAGTTTGGGGGTGAAGCGGTACTGCTGTCGCCGCATGCTCCTGTCCCATGTAGAAATCATCGACGAGATTCTCAAATTTTACGAGGCGGCGGAAAAGAGGAAACTCGGTAAGCCGCTAGGATGAGTGTGGTTAACCGTTGTCCACCGTTATCGAAGATGTCACCGCCCGAAAAATTTTCAACAGTCGCGGAGAGGAAACACTGGAAGTTGACGTAACAACCACAGCGGGGTTTGGAAGAGCTTCTGCCCCATCGGGCGCCAGCAGAGGAAAAGCCGAGGTGGTGCCCTATCCTGAGGGCGGAGTGAGTCGTGCGGTCAGAAAGGTTGAGGAACTCATCGGCCCAGAGCTGATCGGCATGAACGCGGAAGAGCAGGAGCAGATCGATATTCTTCTCCACACAATCGATGGAACCAAAGACTTCAGAAAAATCGGCGGAAACACGGCTTACTCTGTTTCATTAGCCACCGCAGATGCTGCTTCTTCCTCCTACGGCATGCCACTCTTTCAACAACTAGCCGGCCACCTCGCTAGCGAACTTCCTTACCCGCTGGGAAACGTTTTAGGCGGAGGGAGGCACGCACGAGGAAAAGCACCCGACATACAGGAATTCTTAGTTCTTCCCGTCAAGGCAAAATCCTTTTCGGAAGCAGCGAAAGCTAACGTTTTGGTTCATGAGAGAGTTGGTTCCCTCCTCAAGAAATCGGATGGAAGCTTCACTGGTGGAAGGGGAGATGAAGGAGCTTGGGCTCCCAGCATGGAAAATGAGGACGCCTTAAAAATAATGACGAAGGCTTGCGAAGAAATCTCTGAGGAGTTGGGAGTGAAGTGTGGGGTGGGCGTGGACATGGCTGCCTCAACCCTGTGGAGGCCCAAAGAAAAACGCTACGTGTACGCTCGGGACGGAGTCAAAAGGAATGCTGAGGAGCAAGTGGACTTCGTGTTGCACCTTATCAAAGATTACAATCTCGTCTACGTTGAAGACCCCTTCCACGAGGAAGATTTCAAGAGCTTTGCAGAGCTAACAAAAAGGGTTAGGAAGTGCCTCCTCAGCGGGGACGACCTGTTCGTGACAAACAAACAGCGACTGGCTCATGGAGTTAAAGTTGGCGCTGCAAACGCTGTTATCATAAAAACAAATCAGGTGGGAACCCTTACTGATGCTTGGGAAACCACGAAAACAGCTAGGAAAGCGCGGTACGTCCCTGTCATGTCTCACCGGTCTGGAGAAACGACAGACGTGCATATAGCCCACTTAGCTGTAGCGTTCCAATGTCCCATCATCAAGACCGGCGTGATACCTGGAGACCGGACTGCGAAAATCAATGAGCTCATACGAGTGGAAGAGGCGCTCGAAGACAGAGCAAAAATGTCCAACTTACCGTTGTAGGAGGAAACTTCGTGTCAGAAGAGGAAAAAAAGGAGGAAACGGTTCTAAGCGAGGAAGAACTTCTGCTGCCCCAAGACACTCTGTTGTCAGCGGGAATCCACATCGGCACTAGAACAAAAACTACCGATATGGTTCCGTTCATCTACCGTGTTAGACCCGACGGACTATTCGTTTTGGACGTGAAAAAAACCGACGAACGCATACGAGTCGCCGCTAAATTCCTCGCCCGCTTTGACCCATCCAAGGTTGTGGCGGTGGCAGCCAGACTGTACGGACGCGATCCGGTTGAGAAGTTTTGTGAAGTAACTGGAGCGATTCCAGTTATTGGACGTTTTATTCCAGGAATGCTTTCTAACCCTATCTATCCAAAACGCATCGAGCCGGGTGTTGTGATCGTTTCTGACCCTAAGGCTGATGCGCAAGCGGTGAGGGAAGCCTCCATCATGGGCATCCCTGTCGTAGCACTCTGCAGCACTGACAACGATTTTTGTGATGTGGACTTAGTTATACCCACCAACAACAAGGGTAGAAGAGCCTTGGCAATAGTATACTGGCTCTTGGCCCGACAGATAATGCGTGAGAAGGGTGAGATACCACCAGATGGGGAGATAAGCCTCTCCACCGAAGACTTCGAGGTAAAGTTAATAAGGGAAGAGTGAACGGGGGAGAAAATTTGAAGGTCAGGAATCCTGCTGTTGCGGGTTCATGGTACGCAGGCACCCCACAAGCCCTACGAGCAGAGTTGGAAGGCTGCTTCACCCATACGCTTGGACCCGGGAAACTCCCAAAAGTTGCAGAGGAAGGACTTAGAAACATTGTGGGACTTGTCTGCCCTCACGCAGGATACATGTATTCTGGACCAGTAGCTGCCCACGCGTACTACCATCTAGCGATGGACGGCAAACCCGACGTGATCGTCATTTTCAGCCCCAACCACACTGGGCGTGGAAGTGCGCTGGCTCTCATGAACGATGGAGTATGGCGCACGCCCATGGGAGATGTGAAGATTGATGCTGAAACCGCCAACCAGATTTTGCATGAATCCCGCATCGTTGATGTGGACGAGGCGGCCCACGCGTTTGAGCATTCCATTGAGCTTCAGCTTCCCTTTCTTCAGCACCTGTACGGCTCCGCCTTCAAGTTTGTTCCCATATGTTTTCTGATGCAGGATTTGGAGTCCAGTAGGAGGGTGGGGCGGGCAACTGCAAAGGCTTTGTCAGGTAAGAATGGCCTAGTGATTGCTTCTACAGACATGACCCATTACGAGCCTCAGGAGAGGGCTGAGCGAAAAGACAAGGCGGCTATTGGTGCCGCTTTAGAACTGGATGAAGAACAATATTACTCCGCTGTAGAATCATACAGCATATCCACGTGTGGGTACGGACCTGTTATCGCTGCCATAACCGCGGCAAAGTTGTTAGGTGCCGAAAAGAGCCGGTTGCTTTGCTACAAAACAAGCGGCGACGTAACTGGCGACTTGTCTGCGGTGGTGGGCTACGCATCCATCTCATTCATTAAGGGTTAGTAAAGTGAAGCAACTTCTCGCCAATGAGGTTTGCCACTCAAAAAATATTTTATTTAAATTTTTCCCATAACTATTTATTTAGGGTAGTTTCAATGGGAAGAGGTTTCGGCTTCGGAAAAGTTATTTTGTTTGGCGAACACTTCGTTGTTCACGGCGTGCCAGGAATTGTTTCTGCAATTCATTCAGCAACTGACGCAGAAGTGAAAAAAACTGGAGAAGGAATCGTTGTAGAGGATGAAAGACAAGGAGCAAAAGGTTACACTGAAAAGAAGAGAGCCCAACAGAAAGAGTCCATTGAAAGAATGCTTAAGACAATGGGAATTGATCCGGAAAAAGCTCCCTTAAAGATTTGGTTGGGAGGAAAACTCCCAGGTTTCAGCGGAATTGGTGCTTCAGCAGCAAGTAGCGTTGCGATTGCTAGAGCCATAGCAGAAGAATTTGAAATGAATTTGCCAGACGAAAAAATTAATGAAATCGCTTATGAAGCTGAGAAAGCTTACGCTGGAACCCCTTCAGGTATCGACAATACCGCGGCAACCTATGGAGGGTTAATCTGGTTCAAGAGGAATTTAAGCGGAGGCTTAAACATAATTGAGAAATTAAGTATAAGAGAACCAGTTGAAATCGTCATAGGCAACACAGGAATTGTAGCTGACACGAAAGAAATGGTTGCTGGAGTTGCGGAAAGAAAGAAAAGAAATCTAGAAAAATACAATTCATTATTCAAGCAAGCAGAAGAGTTAGCGTTCACAGCAAGAAAATCCCTGGAAGAATTTGATCTGGAACAAGTTGGGAAATTAATGAACGAAAACCATCGATTGCTGCAAGAAATCGAAGTCTCTTGTAGAGAACTAGATTATCTGGTGAATTTAGCTCGAGAGCAAGGGGCGCTTGGAGCAAAACTAACTGGCGGCGGCGGAGGAGGCTGCATGATAGCATTAACTCCAAGAAAAGAATTGCAAGAAGCGGTTGCAACAGCCATGGAAAAGGAAGGATTTGAAGTGTTGAGAACAAAGATCGGAATTCAAAAATATAAACGAACTTGAAGTAAGAAGTGACCTTTCAAGAGGTGGGAAAGTTGGGTTTTAGAAGTTTCTTGGAACAGCTCGACAAAAATGGAGAATTGATAAGAATAAGAAAAGAAGTGTCAACTGAGTATGAGATGGCAGGGATTATAGATGCTCTCGGCGAAAAACCCGTGTTTTTTGAAAAAGTGAAAGAATCCAGCATCCCTGTTGTAGCTGGCCTAGTCTCTTCTAAAGAACTGATTGCCGACGCTTTGAACATAAAGAAAGAACAATTATTGCATAAACTATCCAATGCTATAGAAAATCCTATACCTCCAGATGTCGTGGAGAAGGGAGAATGCCAAGAAGTAATTGAGAAAAACGTTGATTTAACCAAGCTTCCCATAATGAAGTATACGGAAAAAGACGGTGGACAATATATCGCATCCGCCATAGCCATAATAAAAGACCCCGAGTTGGGCAGAAACACCTGTTTCCACAGGTTGATGTTGCTAGATAAAAACAAGTTCGTAGCTAGAATCGTCGAAGAGAGAGGAACGGACACCGCCCTCAAAAAGTCTGGTGGCGAACTCGACATAGCAATGTGCATAGGCAACTCAACTGCTGTCCTCCTCGCTGCTGCCACATCTCTGCCAAAAGGCGTTGACGAACTAGGAATGGCTAATGCACTAGAAAAAACAGAACTAGTGAAGTGTAAGACCATCGATGTTGATGTTCCGAGAGACTGTGAGATTGTATTGGAGGGAAGGATAACCAAAGAAATAGCGCAAGAAGGACCCTTCCTAGATCTAACAGGAATCGTTGATAAGGTAAGACAGCAGCCAGTGATAGAAGTCACGTGTATAACTCACAGAGAAAAACCAATCTACCAAACCATACTTGCCGGAAGAAACGAACATAAGTTCTTGATGGGAATGCCTAGAGAACCAACAATCTTTAATGAAGTGAACAAAGTCTGCGAATGCAAGGATGTTTACATAACTCCCGGTGGTTGTAGCTGGCTCCACGCGGTGGTGCAAATAAAGAAACAGAATCCAGATG
>CAYGCU010000001.1:0-21398 GCA_964348475.1 uncultured Candidatus Bathyarchaeia archaeon | reverse complement strand
TTAGTCTCGCGATAGGACAACTGCTTGAGCACCTTCCACACTGGATGCACAAGAGGACTCCCCTGCCCCTCGGGGTGTTAGCGACTTCACGCATAAAATTTAAGTCAAGCTCGCTCAACTTACACCCTCGTATCTTCTAATGCAAAATCAAACCACCTAATATATCTTTGTCTCATACAAACTTGTCATGTTCGAAGCTTCCTGCAAGCCTTCTTGTCGTGTATCCCGCGCGTGCAGTGCCTATTGAACCAATTCATAACCATGCTGCAACTAAACCGTAGATGTTCAACATCGTAAGCCATAGTCGTGTGTAGGATAACCAATACCCCTTAACATGGAGGTCAGCCTCACCGAAATCAGATGCCTCGCAAAGGGAGACGAACACTGCGAGTTTCAAATACAAGAGGGAAGCTAACGGCTTATCCTACAAACGACTCCTCTTTTGTTCTCTTTCTACTGCTCGCTTGGGGCTAGACGGACACGCCTCCGAAGTTGATTATCAACCATTTACTCTCCATCATTTTCCATCTCCCTTTTCCCTTACCATATTTTGTCAACCTTCAGATGAGTCAAGTATCCTATCAGACCGTAGAATGGGAGAGAAAGAATTTTGGTCATATCTCCAATTGAGATTGGAAAGTCTCTGAATGCAAAAAAGCTCACTAGAAGAAGAAACGCAACATATATCGTTAGCGATTTGAAGTTATGGAAGGTTTTGGCTGTCTTCCATCTTAACTGTATCCCAAAGAAAGAAGCCAGAATAAACAAGGGAGCGAAGAGAAGGACGAAATACTTGTCTTCCGGAATTAAATCGTGTTCGTACTTGCTCTTTTTTCTGAAGATGGAAGGCAGGTCGGGAAGGAAGTTGCTGTAGAAGAAAATCAAGATACCCAAGAACATAGAGTTTAGAGCATTCTCTCCAAAATAGAACCCTGCACACACGAAAATCAGGCTTGCCGGCAAGACTACCCACTTGAACACCTTGATCAAAGACTTAACATGCTCTGAAGTTTCACACTTCATAGCATAAAGGATGAGAAATGAGAAGCTTGACCTAAACTCTTGATTTACGGTCTTGAAGAAGCGCAACACAAAGCCATAAAGAGAGTCATACATTAATCGTGACACTGCTTTGAAAAACCTTTTCACTTTGGATACTTTCGGTTCTTTAGTCTCACCTTTATGCTTTATGATACATCCATCTGCTCGAACAACGATTTCAGTTTCTCTATTCTTCTTTTTCTTCATTGCATTTTACCCTGTAGTCACAGGTTGCATGCGCGCGCAGTGTCTATTGAGACAATTTCGTAACTACCCCATGACTAACCCGTATATGTTCAACATGGTAAGCCATAAACCTATAGCTATGCCTAAAGCTCTACGTGGTGTCTTCTTCACCAGCCAAGCCGCAAACGGGGATAAAATTATGCCTCCAATAATCATAGGTAATACAAGGTTCCACAGAAAAGTTTCAAATCCTATTAGGAATCCAAAGGCCAACACGCCGGCTAGTGAGATCAGTGGCTCAGTGAACTCTACTGTGCCTACTGCCTTCTGGGGGTTTGAACCTGTTAAGATGAAGGTGGGCGTCATTACAGGACCCCATCCGCCCCCACCTGAAACGTCAATGAAACCTGCTAAAAAACCTAGAATCCCCAGGTGCTTCCTTTTCCAATTGCGTTTTTTAGGGTTCAGCTTTTTCCATCTTAAAGTGTGCTTGTACAGTATGGTGGCACCCATGCAAAGCAACACCACGCGTATGTAGGGCTTAGCAAACCCTAGACCAGCAACGTAAACTAGGAACCATGCCCCGAGTACAGCACCTAAAACTCCGCAGAGTGAAAGTGGTTTTAACCATGTGAACTCAACATTTCTTAGCTTATGGTGAGATAATGCCGACACGCAGTCTACTACCATTTCTGAAGTGTGAACACTTGCACTGGCGATGGCAGGTGCTATGCCGAAAGTAACCAGAACGGTTGCAGAAGTAACTCCGTAACCCATTCCTAAGCTTGCATCTACGAACCCGCAGGATAGTCCAGCTAATAGCAATGCGATAAGCCAACCATTCATTTGTCACACCAGCTTCCAAAATAATAGAACAGGGTCTCTTGAAGGCTTGATAACACTCCTATGGCAATAGACGCCGACCAACTACACAGTATTGCAAAGGATACAATTGTTGCTATGAGTAGGGCGAGTATTCCCCATGTGATGGTTTTAATTATTGACCGTCGCTTGGGATCCATGAATGGCCTTCCTCTTTCTGTTTGAAGCTTGTTGACCAGCGTTTCGAACATACTACCTTATACATGAGGATAATTAACGGTATAAACGTTTTGGTAGAGACCCAATATTGGTGGGCTACCAATATAGGCTGCGCTGAAAAGTCAAACCAGTGAAAAAAGGAAAGCCGAAATTAAGATCTGAAGCTAACAAGCGACCGATGCTTCTTTTACTCGCGTCTCACCTTTGTTTTTTACGTTCAACTTTTGTCACAAAAACGCTGCCATCCCTCATCGCTATCCACCTTAAAGCATCCCCTTCCCTCAACCCCATGAATTTGAATATCTTGGAAGGGACGGTCGTTCTCCGTCGGTATCCGCGCACTGTTATTGCAGTTTCTTCTATGTAAACAACATCTTCCATTCTTGGTTTGAGCATAGTATGTAAATATACGGTACCTTTTATACATGTTTTGGTACTATGGCGCAATGTGCCTGTACGAACATATTTTGCTTGGCTTCTCAAGCGCCCTGTTTATGGCCATCATAGCGATGCCCGCGCCGTTGTCCGCTATTCTCGTTAATGTCCAGACGATGGACCTCAAGTGTGGAATTTGCGGGAGCTCCTTCATCAATATTTCATGTTCTTTTTTGATGTTCTTTCTTATCTCTAGAAGATTGTGGGCGATTTTTATATCGCCAGTGAAAAAGCAGTCCATGGCTTTTAAGAATACGTTATGGGCTAGTTCGCTTAGATTATTTATTCTGTCTACCATATGTTTGCTCAACTTCTCTTTGCAACTCTCCTTAAATTCGATGGCAGTTCTTGCGATGTTCTCGGCGTAATCAGCAATCAACTCTAGGGACCTTATGATCAGTCCGTAGTACAAGATGTGTAGAGGGTCTTCTAGACCCGTTTTCTCAGCTATAGCACGAACACGTTGTGCAGAAAGGAGCAATCGCATCGCAAGCCAGTACACCATGTCTGCCTCGTCTTCTCGGCGGATGGCGTCCTCTGCCAAATTAGGATTGAATTCTAGGAGTGCTTGTACTGCTTCGTTCTGCATAGTTGAGGCGATCACTGCCAGTCTTCGTATTAGCATGTCTATTTTGAATTTCGCAGAGTCTATAGAACACTGGAGGACAATTCGGTTGGGAGTTCCCTCTACTATGCCTATCCCAAAGAGTCTATGCACCATCCTTCGAACTTCCTCGACATGTGCACTCCTTAGTCGACTGGAAGAAATTATCGTAATCACGTCTCGGCCGAGGAGGTAGTTTCCTACAACAATTCTCTCCAACATCCCCGGCTCATCGCACAAGTCCGAGTTAATGACAAATTCCTCAGCTTTTGTCTTATGCTCAACCAACTCGCTCGGCATCAGTTTGAGTGATCCATTCCTCTCTCTGAGAAAAGTAACTAGGTCGCCCTGTTCAAGTCCAACATCCTTCACCCAGTCCCTAGGCAACGAAACACTGAGCGTGGAGTAGCCGACTCGTTGCACTTTTCTGCTTTCCAATTTGACTCATCCTCTATTTATTGTAAATATCAGTGTGTAAAATATAAGCATAGTATTTATGCATTACGCTTGGTTTATACATGATGCAAGGGAAGGATGAAAAATGCGTGATTGGGAGACCGTAAACGTGCGCGCGCGATTCAGTCAGCAACGTAGGCAGGAATGCCAAGGAAGTTTGTGCGGCCTTGAAGAGAAAGGGAGGAAGGGTATTTTGTGTACACGTGAACACACCTGGGCTAAAGTAACTTCTCAAGGTCACGTCAAAGTTGGACTTTGCGATTTTCCCCTTGTCTGCAAGCGAATCAGTAAGATCACCCACGTTTTGATCGAATCCATAGGAGAAAAAGTCAGACAAATGGAACCTTTCGGGGTCGTGGAAACTTGGAACTTTATTCTAGATATATATGCACCAGTTAGTGGAAGACTGAGAAAATTAAACGGAGGGATAGGAGATGACCCGCATATAATAGTTGAAGATCCCTACGGATCTGGGTGGATCGCCGAAATTGACCCAATAAACCTCGAAGACGAAATTAAGAACTTACTAGACTTTATGAAATACGAAGAACATTGTAAGGAACTATGTTTTAGTTGTCCCAAGAAGAATTGTACGTTGAGCTCACCTAGTTTTTAGACGGAACAATTGATAATGCGCGCGCCACGAATAGGATGGTTTTCAACTCTCTTAGTGACAAGCCACTTCTTTTCACGCTTGCGTTTGCGCTTGGGCATAAGCCTTCAAGAGAAAAATGTGCTTCGCCAACCAATAAGTGCGCGCGGACATAATTCCTTCTTTTTCTTTGGCAAGCCGAAATGTTCACGGGCTCATTCTTCAACGACTTCACTTAAAACGCTGAGAAAACGTTTTTCTTGATTAACTCGTTTTAAAACAGTTTCCATAAGGCGGTCATAAACCTCTCTACGCGCGCGCATGCGCATCTTGAAAGGTCCCGATGGTTAACAGTCTGTGCCGAGACCTTAGAAGTCCCGAAGAGTTAACAGAACCTGTGTGACAAAACTTTATTAATAATCTCTAAGGAAACTACCGTATGCAAGTTATTAGAAAAGCTTGGAGGAACTTTAGAAGAGGTGTTAGATTTGGTTTCGGCGTACGTCTTAGCAAAAGTAGAAGCTGGAAGAGACGAAGAGGTGCTCGAAGAAATCAGAAAAATGGCAGGGATTAAGCGTGCAAATCGCACATATGGCATATATGACTTACACGTTGAGATCTTCTTTGAAAGTATAGATGAGCTCGACAAATTTATTTTCGATAAAATGCGTAGGATCCCGGGGATAAAGGAAACAGTAACCTTAATAGCTTCCAAAGGGATGTGAATGTCCAAAATAAGTTGCAGGGAATGTTACTTCGTCAAAATAAGCAGCAAAAACATCGACTCTTTAATAGAGAGGGTTCAATCAGCCGTGAAGGAAATGGGTATCCCTCCAGAGTACGACATAAGAGTTTACAAGAACGTATACGCATGCTGTGGAGTGTCAGGCATAGGAGTCATAATCGAAGTCCTTGGACCCGAAGAAAAGAAAATAAGAGCGATCGATTTAAAAGCGGTGTCAAAAATCCTAGAATTATGCGAAAAGGAAGGTTTGGAATATCACACTTTTGAGCCGCTTGAGGTCATGTAAAGACCTAGTCCCATTTATTCTAGAAGTCCATGAATACGCGCCTAATTGTAACTTGGGTTTATGACATTTTTTAGTTTCCAAGGCTGCAGCTCCGTTTTCACGTTGGGCTACTGCGCGCGCGCAACGCCAAGTGTGGAGTATCCAACTTTTTGTACTTTTCGACTTTCCACTTCTTGCACGCTCTTCTCTCTATTTATAGTATTTACTCATAAATAAAATATAAACACTATATATATACTCCACGTTTGCGTTAGACTTACTCTAAAAGGGTCGTCTGCATATGCCAGATTGGGTAACTATAAGCCTCCGAGAGGAACTCATTGAAGAAGTCAGAAAAATCTTGAAGACTGGCCGCTACAGAAGCATCTCCGAGTTCGTTTCCGAAGCAATTCGACTAAGATTAGAAGAAATCTCACGCAGCAGCGGTAGGATAGCCTCAACAACAGATGTGGAGCCCTCACTAGGCACAAGAGACTACATAAACGTAGCGCTGGAACGCTCGGAACAGATTTGGTGGGTTTTGGTCAGGCTTTTTGGGGATTTGATTAAAAGGAATATTGGAGTGGACCTAGAATTTGCTCGTGAACTGCGTAACTGCAGAACCCTGATTAATTTTGTTCGTTCACACGCCTGCCCTGAATGCGACTTAACGTTGGCAAACGAGAGGCTTCCAGATCTGCATAATAGTTTGGCAAAATTGAAACATGATTTAGTTGCAGTAGCTCTATCCCTTCGTGAGAACTACGCAAGGGATTGGATAGACCAAATTGACAAAGCCGAACGTAGTGAGCTACGCAAAATACCTTCTGTTGGCCCTAAATTTGTCCCGGGCTTGGGGAGAGATCGCTATCATGGATGGACAAGAATAACTCTAACGAAACCAGTCTCTAGAACAAAGGTGCAAGAAGTATCGAAGCAGTTCGGTATTACAACAGAGTTCGAAACAAATCTGCGAATAATCTTGAAAGGCGACAAAAAACAGGTTGCAAAAGCGGTTCATATGATCTATCAGCTACAATCAAAATGAGAACTTGCAAGACCTTAAGAACCAAGAGGTCTGGGAGGCATCAAGTTGAGCGAAACCTCGGGAATGAGTAGAAAAGTGGGGGCAGTTCTAGTCATCGGAGGCGGGATAGCTGGAATACAAGCATCCCTTGATCTGGCAGACTCGGGATTCAAGGTCTACCTATTAGACGAATCCCCCTGCATAGGAGGCACAATGGCTAAGCTCGACAAAACCTTCCCAACGAACGACTGCTCAATGTGCATCCTCGCGCCAAAATTGGTGGGCGCTGGAAGACACCCTAACATTGAGTTGCTTATGTATTGTGAACTGAAAGAAGTTGAGGGCTCCGCGGGAAACTTTTTGGTAACTGTTCTCAAAAAAGCTAGATACGTTGACGGAACGAAGTGCAATGGGTGCGGTATGTGTGCCCTACTCTGCCCAATCGAAGTTCCAAACGAATTTGATATGAAGATAGGCGCTCGCAAGGCGATATACGTTCCATATCCACAAGCTGTCCCACTCAAATACACCATTGACAAAGACAACTGTATAGAATGCGGGCTTTGCGGAGACATATGCAGAGCCGAAGCTATCAACCACAAGCAAGAGCCAGAAGAGGTCCAAATAGAGGTTGGAGCAATCATCATTGCGACTGGCTTTCAGGGGTTTAATCCTAGCCTCAAGAGCGGGTATGGTTACGGACGATACGCCAATGTAATTTCCAGTGTCGAATTTGAGCGCATTCTAAGCGCCTCAGGGCCCTATGGTGGAAGGATTTTGCGTCCGTCTGATGGCAAGATTCCCCGAAGGATAGCATTCATCCAGTGCGTGGGCTCTCGTGACGCCCAAATTGGAAATAATTACTGCTCTTCTGCCTGTTGTATGTACGCTATAAAAGAGGCAGTGATAGCCAAGGAACACAATCCAGAGCTTCAATGCACCATTTTTTTCATGGATATGCGGGCTTATGGGAAAGAGTTTGACGAATATTATAACCGAGCTCAAAAAGAACACGGTGTTAGATTCGTCAGATCCAGAGTTCACAGTATACACGAATTGCAGGGATCAGAGAATCTCATCGTGAGGCGTGTGAAGAAAGATAAACCTGAAGATGAAGAATTCGATCTTGTTGTTCTATCCGTTGGAATGATGCCAGCCACACGCGCCGAGGAACTCTCAAAGACCCTTGGAATAAAACTAAATGGGTACAACTTTTGCGCTACTGAGACGTTCTCTCCTCTAGAAACATCTCGTCCTGGAATATACGTGTGTGGCGCATTTTCCTCTCCCAAAGACATTCCGGAAAGCGTGGCTCAGGCAAGCGGAGCCGTAGCGAAGGCGGGTACCTTGATCGCCTCTGAGAGGGGAAAGCTGACAGTCGTGAAGGAGCTTCCGCCAGAGATAGACGTATCCGGGGAGGGGCCTCGTATCGGAGTGTTCGTCTGCCATTGTGGCATAAACATTGGTGGAGTGGTTAACGTTCCAGAGGTTGTGGAGTACGTTAAAACGTTACCAAACGTTGCCTATGCTGAGGATAACTTATACACATGCTCACAAGACACGCAGAAGAGGATTAGAGAGAAGATAAAGGACCATAATCTTAACCGTGTGATCGTGGCGTCATGCACTCCAAGAACTCATGAGCCGCTTTTCAGAGAAACCATCAGAGAAGCTGGACTTAACATCTACTTGTTCGAGATGGCGAACATTCGAGATCAGTGCAGCTGGGTGCACATGCACGAGCCCAAGGAAGCAACACGGAAGGCCAAAGACTTAGTAGGATCAATCATCGCCAAGGCTCGCTTGTTGAGGCCTCTCAAAAAGCCCATGATTGATGTTACCCCTGTGGGCTTAGTCGTAGGCGGCGGCTTATCTGGAATGACCGCTGCACTAGAACTTGCGAAACAAGGCTTTGAGGTTCACTTGGTGGAGAAAGAGAAGGAGCTGGGAGGGAACCTTCGCCACATCCACTATTTACTCGGAAGCGAAGATCCCCAAGAGCGGTTAAGATCCATCATCCAAGAGGTCTCTGAAAACGAGAAGATTCACGTTTACCTAAACGGGGAAATAACAGGTATTGAAGGATATATTGGAAACTTTAAGACAACACTAAACAATACCGGTGAGAAAAAAGAGATCAACCACGGCATTGTCATATTGGCAACTGGAGCCGTTGAGTACAAGCCAACCGAATATCTGTACGGAAACGATGAAAGGGTGTTAACACAACACGAACTAGAGGAGAAACTGGCCAAAGGCGACTTCAACCCGAAGACTGTTGCGATGATACAGTGCGTGGGATCTAGAAACGATGAGAATCCCAACTGCTCTCGAATATGCTGCTCTCAGGCGGTCAAGAACGCTTTGAAAATTAAGGAGTTGAGTCCTGAAACTGACGTTTACGTCTCGTACAAGGACATTAGAACGTACGCGTTTAAAGAAGACTATTACCGTAAGGCCGCAAGTGAGGGAGTTCTGTTCATACGTTATGACGACGAAAATAAGCCTAAGGTCATCCGAGAAAACGGAAAACTCAAGGTGTTAATGAGGGAGCCCGTCCTAAAAACGTGGGTTCCAATTGAGCCTGATCTTTTAGTGTTAAGTGCGGCCATTGCTCCAAACCCAGACAACGAACGTATAGCAAAAATGCTGAAGGTCCCACTTAGCAAGGATGGATTCTTCTTGGAGGCTCACATGAAGCTTCGCCCAGTCGATTTCGCAACCGACGGCATTTTCCTCTGTGGGCTGGCACACTCACCTAAGTCTGTTGAAGAGAGCATTTCGCAGGCGTGTGCAGCAGCAGCTCGCGCGATCACCATCCTATCTAAGAAGGCGCTAGAGGTAGAGGGAGCAATAGCGAACGTCAACGAGGACCTCTGCGGCGGATGCAGAATCTGCGAGGCAGTTTGCGAGTACGGCGCAATTGAAATGAAGGAAAAGGATGGAAAACTCACTTCACACGTTCTCGAAGCCCTCTGCAAGGGATGTGGAACCTGCGGCTCCTCATGTCCCACCGGCGCCATAACCATGCTCCACTTTTCAGACGATCAAATACTGGCTCAGGTTAGAGCAACGTTAAAGGAGGAAGCGAAACATGACTGAGTTTGAACCGAGAATCGTGGGTTTCCTCTGCAACTGGTGTGCCTACGCTGGAGCCGACTTAGCTGGCGTCAGTCGAATCCAGTACCCCCACAACCTCAGAATCGTGAGGGTATTGTGCAGTGGAAGAGTTGATCCAGCCTTTATCCTCGAAGCGTTCAGAAGCGGAGCCGACGGAGTTCTAGTCGCTGGCTGCCACCCGGGTGACTGCCACTATATATCGGGAAATTTCAAGGCATATCGAAGGATTCTAATGCTGAAAAAACTCTTGGAACAGTTAGGTCTTGAGCCAGAGCGTCTCAGACTGGAATGGGTCTCAGCGTCAGAGGGAGATCGGTTCGCAATCGTTATTAAGGGCATGGTGAATGAGATAAAGAAACTTGGACCAAGCCCCTTAAGGGCTGGAGGCTAAATCAAATGTCGGAAACGAAAGAAACGCAGAAAAAGGAGCTTGGAGAAAAAGCGGTGATAGAAGTCAGCGAAATGGATCCCCGCTTCAAGTATGAGGTCAGCAAGATTCCGGGCGCCGAGAAAATAATGTTGTGCTTCCAATGCGGCACCTGCACAGCTGACTGTCCAGTTGCACGGTTCAGCGATTCCTACAGACCCAGAAAACTCATGCGCATGACGCAGCTGGGACTAAAAAATAGGGTTCTTTCAAGCGACGTTATCTGGCTATGCGCCGCCTGCTTCACCTGCGTCGATCACTGTCCGCAAGACGTGGGGATCGCCAGCATTATAAGGGCTCTTCGAAACCTGGCTGTAGATGAAGGATTCATTCCTAGAGTTTATAAAGAACTGGGTTCCAGCATTCTCAAAACAGGCTACGCCTATAGGATTCCAGAGTTGCGACATAGAAAGCGGAAGGAGCAGGGATTGCCTCCATTACCGAAAGCCAACCTGGAAAGTATAGCCAAACTATCGGATGCTACGGGCTTCTCGAAGCTGTTTAAGGAAAAGAAGGTGGCTTAAAATGGCTGAACTGAAGTACCTGCTCTTTCTGGGCTGCGTTATCCCATACAGAATCTCCAGCTACGAGATATCCGCCAGAAAAGTTGCTGAAAAGCTTGGCATAGAACTCGTCGAGATGCCAGAGTTCAACTGCTGCGGCCTTCCCCTAGACCCCGTAAGTCATGACATGATGCTCACTCTAGCAGCGCGGAACCTATGTTTAGCAGAGCAACAAAACCTGAACATCATGACCCTGTGTACAGGTTGCGCTGGCACCATGCGCAAGGTAAATATGACGCTTAAAGAAAACAAGAAACTAAAAGAGATGGTTAACGGATACCTGAAGGAAAGCGGCCTAGAATTTGAAGGAAAAATAAAGGTTAGACATCTTGTTCAAGTGCTTGCGGAAGACGTTGGTTTCGAAAGAATAACGGCAGGGGTTCAGAGATCCCTCAACCCGCTTAGGGTGGCGGAACACAGCGGATGTCACGTTTTGCGTCCGACAAAATACATAGGTTTCGACGATCCTGAAAACCCCACGATTCTTAGAAACCTAATCGAGTTAACGGGTGCAAAATGCTTGGACTACATGGACGAGACGGAGTGTTGTGGTGCCCCGATAATCGGTGTGAACGATGTGATTCCTCTTCAATTGGCCAAAGAAAAGCTTGATCATATTAGGGCGGTTGGGGCGCAAGCGCTGATCACCGTGTGCCCCTTCTGCCACATGATGTATGACCTCCATCAGTCGAGAATAGAACGCGCCTTTAACGAGAAGTTCGGAATCCCTGTGCTTCACTACACGCAACTGTTGGGGTTGGCCATGGGCTTCAGCCCTGACGAGCTAGGTTTCAAAGAACTTAGGGTGGATGCAACCGAACTTTTAAGCCAGTTGGAATCGTGATGGCGAAGGAAAAGCTGAAATTCGGTTTCTACTGGGCCGCCAGCTGCGGAGGCTGCGAAATCACAGTCTTGGATATAGACGAGAAAATTCTAGACGTCGTTGCCATAGCTGACATCGTCTTTTGGCCAGTAGCGATAGACATCAAATACAAAGATGTAGAGGCAATGAAAGATAAGCACATAGACGTCTGTTTCTTTAACGGTGCAATTAGAACCGAAGAACAGGAATATATGGCCAAACTTCTGAGACAGAAGGCAAAGGTTCTAGTGGCCTTCGGCTCATGTGCCTGTCAGGGCGGCATTCCAGGACTCGCAAATGTCGCAAACAAAAAAGAAGTCTTCGAGAGAGCATACCTCCAGTCTCCCTCCACAATTAACCCCAACTCCGTGATCCCAAAAACTTCTTTCAAGGTTCCGGAAGGAGAGTTGACCCTGCCAGAATTCTTTGACACGGTGAAAAGTCTCGATCAAACCGTAGACGTAGATTACTACCTGCCCGGATGCCCTCCACCATCCTCCCTAGTAGCTAATGCGGTCGAAGCAATCGCCAAGAACGAGTTGCCTCCTAAGGGTTCGGTTCTGGCCCCTGAGAAGTCGGTTTGCGACGAGTGTCCTAGGAAAAAAGAGGAGAAGAAGATTTCAAAGATATACAGGATTTACGAAATTGTTCCAGAACCAGAAAAATGCCTTCTGGAACAGGGAATAATTTGCATGGGACCAGCCACCCGGGGAGGGTGTGAAGCCCAGTGCGTCACAGCAAACATGCCTTGTACGGGCTGCGGAGGACCCTGCCCAAACGAGTTGGAACAGGGGGCAGCTATGATAAGTGCCCTCTCATCAATTTTAGGAGTTAGCGAGGAAAAAAATCCGGAGTATGACGCGGAAAAGCTGATCGCCCAGGTCAAGGATCCTTTAGGAACCTTCTACAAGTATTCGTTGCCAGCTTCTCTCCTTCGGAAGAAGGTTACGAGAGAATGAAAACAGTAGTAATAGACCCCATAACAAGGCTAGAAGGTCACGGAAAAATATCCATATTCCTAAATGAAGAAGGAGATGTAGAGAACGCCTACTTTCAAACTCCTGAGCTCAGAGGGTTTGAGAGGTTCTGCGAAGGTAGGAAGGCTGAAGAACTGCCGATAATAACGCCTAGAATCTGCGGTGTTTGCCCAGTTGCACATCATTTCGCCTCAACAAAGGCTTTGGACGCCGCATTCCACGTTGAGCCTCCTTCAGCGGCTAAAAAGCTTAGAGAACTCATGTATAGCGGTTATTACGTCTACGACCACACCCTCCACTTCTACTTCTTGGGTGCGCCAGACTTTGTTGTGGGACCAGACGCGCCACCAGGAGAAAGAAACATCCTTGGAGTGATCAAAAAGGTTGGCTTGGACATAGCGAAAGAAGTGATAAAGCATAGAGCCTATGGACAAAAGATCACCGCCATGCTGGGTGGAAAGGCAACCCACCCAAGCTGTGGAATACCTGGAGGCATATCTAAAGGGCTCACGGAAGAGGAGAGGCAGGAAATTGAAAAGATGGCGGAGTCAAGCGTTGCATTCGCAAAGTTCAGCTTGAAGATATTCGATGACGTTGTGTTGAAGAACAAGAAGTATGTGGACATAATCCTGAGTGACCCGTACACTCTCAAAACCTATTACATGGGAACAGTTGACCAGAACAACAAGGTGAACTTCTATGATGGTAATGTTCGGGTGGTTGACCCGGAAGGCAAGGAATTCGTAAAATTCACCCCGTCGGAATACTTGGACGTAATCGAGGAACGTGTAGAAGAGTGGACCTACGTGAAAATGCCCTACCTTAAAAAGGTTGGGTGGAAAGGCTTGGTTGACGGACCGAATAGCGGCATTTACCGAGTCGGACCCCTCGGAAGGTTGAACGCCTCAGAAGGTATGGCAACCCCTCTCGCACAGCAAGAATTTAAGAGAATGTACGAGACACTCGGTGGCAAGCCTGTTCACTCAACTCTCGCATTTCACTGGGCCAGACTCATAGAGTTACTGTACGCAGCTGAAAGAGCACTAGAACTGAGCAGAGATGAGGAGATAACAAGCAAAGATCTCAGAAATAAGCCAGGTAGCCCCGGAGAAGGAGTTGGAATAACTGAAGCGGCTAGAGGCACCTTGATACATCACTACCAACTTAATGAGGATGCGCTAATAAAAAAGGTCAATCTAGTAGTGGCTACAACAAATAACGGCCCAGCCATATGCATGTCCATTAGAGACGCCGCTAAAGGACTTATACACGGCGGAGAAGTGAGTGACCCTATCCTAAACATGGTTGAGATGGCCTTCAGAGCCTACGACCCATGCTTGGCCTGCGCCACCCACTTCGCGATAGGTCAGATGCCCCTTGAAATCAAAATATACGATCACAACAAAAAGTTGCTGAAGGTTGTGAAAAGATAGGCTTCTGCAAAGACTGAACTTTCTTAAAAAGCATGTTAAGAGAACCGACAAATGAAAAGCCAGCGTAAAAACGGCAAGAGCGAAACTGAGAATAGACTGCAGAACTGGCTCTCCGACTCTCGAAGAGTGGTTATCGTAGGCATTGGAAATCCTCTTCGAAAAGACGACTTTGTTGGAGTCAAAATTGTAAAAAATCTGCGAAACAAGGTTTCAGAAGCTGTTTACCTGATAGAATGTGAAACGGTTCCCGAGAGTTTTATGAAACCAATAGAAGAGTTTAAGCCCACCCACATACTTGTCATTGACGCCGCTCTGTTAAACCTAGAACCCGGCTCTTCAAAACTCGTAGAACCAGTTCAACTAGCCGAACAAACTGCAATATCAACCCACGCTCTACCTCTTCAAATATTCTGCGAATACCTTGCAAGAACGACTAGCGCCGAAATCGCTCTGCTCGCGATTCAGCCCAAGGATGCTAGTTTTGGGGAGAACTTAACGGCGGAGCTGGAAAAAACCGCAAAACACTTGGCGAATTTTCTGTCAATGATTCTTCCTTGAATCCAGAGCCAATTCGGGTACCCACTACCAAAGTCTACAAAAGGTTAACTTGCAGAAAATTTTGTGCACGAAGTCGCGCGCGCAATAAGTCTAAAACAAGCTTTTTTCTACTATACAGGCACGCAAGTTTTAAGAAATACGCAGCTCAGACCAATATCGCGCGCGCAAAAGTAAAACTTAAAAGCTACGTTTTGTAAGTTAAGCTTTCTCTTAAGACGAAATGTGAAAACCTTGTCCAGCAAGAAACGGAAGATAGACAAAGAGAAGCTGAAGCCCATTCGCGAGCGTAGAAAAATACGGGGGCTCATCAAAAAGGAGCTGAAAGCCCAAGGGCCTCTAACCATCCCAGAGCTTTCAAAGGCAACGGGAATGGAAACAGACAAGGTTGTTATGCACATGATTGCCCTAAGACAGTTTGGGCACGTCAGTATTGTTGGTGAGAAAGACGATCACCTGATATACGCTTTGTCTAGTCAACAGGAATAACCTATTTCCATTGTTTCCATTTTCGCTATTTGTAGGGAATTTTGAAACTCGCAAAATTTTCTGCTCGCAAATTATTGTAACTTTTCCAAGGCTTTGGCTCTAAGTCGAACCAGTAGACGTTTCGCTTCTTTTATGTTTTGGATTTTCCTTCGACAGTCTAAGCATAGTCCCATCGCTTTTTCTATGTCTTCAAGGAACTCAGCGTAGTCCTTAACGTTTTCTTCAATTGTATCCAATGCGCGCTTTATCTGTCGCGGAGATATAGAGAAAGAAGCGCATCCGGGGCATCTTAGCAATTCTATGTCCGCTGAGAATGTTGCTCTTTTTCTATCTTTGAAAACAAGTAAATATTCTTGGGAAAGCTTCACGGCGTCGTCTGGGCAGACTGTTTCGCACGTGCGGCAATAGCTGCACTTTCCGAAGAGATACTTAACTGTGCGTTTCCCATCTTTTTCAGAGATTTCTATGGCTTTTGTAGGGCAAGCTTGTTCACAGGCGCCACATGCTGTACACTTTTCCGGGTCGAGATCAGGTTTACCTCTAAAGTCTGGGGGCGGACGCCAAAAATCTTCTTTTCCTTCAATTTCTTTCCCCAACATCTTAGCTAGGGCAGCAACAATTGCTTGAGGGCGAGGTGGACATCCACAAACGTAAACGTCGACGGGAATTGTTTCGTCAGCCGGACCCGCTATGCTGTAACCCTCGGCAAAAGCTTCCCATGAGATGGCGCAAGACCCGATGGCAACCACGATTCTGGGAGGCTGAATTCGCCCGTAAACCTCCTTCAAATCACTGTCTATTTTAATGTTGCCTCCACCCGTGACCAGAAGGATTCCAGCCTCCTCTGGTTGAGTAACCACCTTAACTTCTAGTTCATGAAGTCTAAAACGTGGAGCTAAAGCCGCCACTATTTCGATGTCGCAGCCGTTGCATGAACTGGCATCAGCGCGGTAGACGCCTATTTGTTCCTTTGACACCCTATTTCCTCCTCTCCAGAGCAGAAAATGAGAGAAACTTTTTCTTTCCAGTTTCCTGATCAACGACTATAAGACGGTCAGTACAGGAGAAGCATGGGTCCGTGCTCTCTAAGACGAGTTGAAAGTCCTCTAATTTTTGGTTGAGAAACATTTCAGTGTAAGAGTAATTGTTTGCGAAGGAGGGGGTTCTTATTTTCACCCGTTCAGGAACATCTGTTCCATCAGATTTTACAAAGTAGATTAATTCTCCTCTAGGGGCTTCTACCCTTCCAAGGTTTTGTGTCTCTGTGGGGGCTCCTACCTCCTCTTGGATGGGGCCCCTCGGAAGGTTATCTAGGGCTTGTTCTATAATGCTGATGCTTTCAATCGTTTCTTTGACTCGTACAAGATGCCTGTCGTAAATGTCTCCATGTGACCCTACAGGCACATGGAAGCTCAGATCTCCGTAGGCTGCATAAGGGTCGTCTTTTCGCGTATCGCTTCTTACTCCTGATCCACGGAGGGTAGGTCCAACAGCGCCTAACACCAAAGCTTTTTCCCTTGAGAGGATTCCTTTGCCCTTGATTTTAGGGGCAAATGCGCCCCTATCGCCAAAGGCTTGGAATATATGGCTGGAAAGTTTTCTCAGCTTGTTTGTGACCCCTTTCATTTTTTGAACCGTTGCTGGCGTTAAGTCTATTCGCACTCCACCTATTTTGTTGACGGCGTAGTGCACTCTATTGCCGGTTGTGAATTCGAAGAGGTCCATGAGGAGTTCCCGATCTGACAGAATCTTCATGAAGTATTCCTCTTCGTGGAGGGAGTGGGAAAGCAACGCTAATATCAGGTAGTGACTTTCCAAGCGTTCCAACTCGAAGAATAAGGTTCTGATGTACCGAGCTCTGTCAGGAACCTCAACGCCAAATACTTTTTCAACTGTTTCACAATAAACGGTGGAGTGGGCGGCAGAGCAGATTCCGCACACCCTTTCGGCGAGGAAAACGTTTTGGCTATAGGTTTTCTCAGTCATCAACTTCTCGATGCTCCTGTGGGCATAGCCCAACTCCATATCTACACCCGTGATCTTGCCGTCTTTCACTGTAACATTGAAAACTTGGGGTTCCAAAAGCGCCGGATGATACGGACCTATTTTGATTGTTTCCACCATTGGTACTTCACTCCAACCGTTGAGCCAGCTGCAGAACTGGGCTTCGATGAAAGTCTAGGCTGAGCTCCGCAGAAGGAATGCCAAGGGCCAAGGCGAGCAACTCGGACAAGTATATGCAGGGAAGATTGTACTTGAGCCCGTATCTTCTGAGTAACACTTGTCCAGTTTCAAACTGTATGGTACAAGCTGGGCACACCACAACCACGCAGTCAGCTTTTGCTTTGTCGATTTCTCTAAGTTTTGGCAGCAGTCTGCTCTTCAAGGAGAACTCCTCGTCGGCGTGCATGCTGGGAAAGCCGCAGCACAGACGTTCTATTCCGTAGTCGACGACTTCCGCACCTGTCGCCCGTACCAATTCCTTCATCATCTCAGACTTTCGCCAGACATCTTCTCCCTCTTCTGATCTAAATAGGTGACATCCGTAGTGGAGAGCTGCCCTCAGTTTCAGGGGTTTCTTAACTTCTTTCTTAATCTTGCCAATTCCCAAATCTTCAAAAAGAACCTCAACGAAATGTTTGACCTTAACTTTCCCCTCGTATTTCCTTCCGAAACTCGAGAGAGCTTCATCTATCTTCTTTTTCGTCTCTGGTTCGTGTTTCAAGATTGCATTAGCCTCAGCTAAGGTTTCATAACATCCAACGCAGAGGGTCACGAGGTCCAAACCGATTTCTTCAGCCAGGCTTAGGTTTCTGGCGCTTAACGTCAACCACATTTTCCTATCCATTGTCCGGGACACTACAGGGTCAGGACAACATGAATATCCCTTCAAATCGACCAGTTCGACACCAAGTTTTTTGAAGAGTTTTCTGGCAGCTATTTCTACGCTTGCGATCCTTAGGGGGATTTGGCAACCCAGAAACAGACTATATCTCTTCACTTTGCCACCTCAACTGTACCTCAATTTCTTTTTCTCCCAGTCGTAGCCAGCTTTCTTGTCAAAGTTTGTTTGCTTCATTATTTTTTGGAACTCGGGGGACCATTCTTCATCAGCGCAGACTGCGGAGGGAGCTGGAGGTAAGCCAGCTTTTTCTCTTCTCCTTTTGACGTAGGAAGACATGGTTGCTAAGCAACCCGTGGATATGAGGGTCTCTACAGGTAATCGTGCCGACGGTGGAATCACTCCCTCATGGGGTTTCCTTAGTGGACGATTTTCAGGAGGCCAGTCTCGTGGCAAAATCAATCTTTCTGGTTTAGGATGGTTTAGAAACTTCACTCCGAAGAGATCGTTGATTTCTCTTTCTATGAACTGGGCTGCTGGCATCAAATCCGTTATGGTCTCAATTTCGTTCTTTTCCTTTGTAATCGTTGTTTGGAGGGTAACGACGTTTCCGTCTACATCAAAGTGGTAGAATAACTCCATGTCTATTCCGTGGTCAACAGCTGACATGGTCATGAAGCGGGGATGATATTTTTCAGAAAAGGCTTTCACTGCTTTTGTGAGAGCAGGTGGCTTTATTCTAACATATCCTCTTCTTTCCCGTGGGACACTATAGTTTATCAGGTTTTCCTTGAGCTTTTTCCGAAGGTATTTTACAATCTCAATTTCTGTAACCGTCTTATTCCTCTCCTTGAAGATACCTCTTTCTGAAGAAGCCCCAACCTTCTTTTCTAGTCACAACTTCCAAGGCCTTTGGAGAGCAGAACTCTGCGCATATAGGTTTGCCCTCTCTTACTGGATCGCAAAAGTCGCACTTCATAGCGATTTTATGGTCTCTGCTAAACCATGGCATTGAGGTGGGGCAAGCGTAGATACAGGTTTTGCAACCTATGCACTTCATGGGATTTATCTTCACCCATCCGGTCTTCTCATCCACAACTATGGCCTCCACAGGACAGGAAGCTGCACAAACGGGATTCTCACAATGCTGACAGACAAGAGCCTCGTATTTTTTCGTCCTTTCGTCAAAAAGGGCATGAATGTGAGACTTTTCTAGGTTAATTTCGCCGAAGTGTAGGAGGGAACAGCCGATTTCGCAATACTTGCAACCAGTGCATCGCTCAGGATAATAGATTAGAACCCTTTGCTTTGCAATTGATTTTTCTTTCATGCTGCATCGTCTTGTCATTTTGACGTTAAGACCTTTAGACCAATTCTTTATTATTTGTTTAATTCCTTAAAAAAGGAATCCACGGGTTTTATGGAAAACACTCGAAAAACCCAAAATTTTCATAATTACTGGTATTTACAATAGATGCCGAAACTTTTAATCTCTGGCAGAAGCATATATTCTTCTAGCCAGTAACAATAGACAGGGAGGCTGGAGGAGCTTGTGTGGCCCCGAAGAGAACGAGAGGAAGGGTAGGTTATACACACGTGAACACACTTGGGCTAAAGTAACTTCTAAAGGTGATGTGAAGGTTGGACTTTGTGATTTCCCACTTATCTGCAAGCAACTTAGAGAAATAACTCAGATTACGACGGACTCTGTAGGAGAAAAAGTTGAACAAATGGAACCCTTTGGAGCCATAGAAACTTGGAACTTTATTCTAGACATATATGCACCAGTTAGCGGAAAACTGAAGAAATTAAACGACAGGGTAAGAAATAACCCCCATGTAATAGTTCAAGATCCCTACGGGTCTGGATGGATCGCCGAAATCGACCCAACAAACCTTGATGGCGAAGTCAACAACTTATTACGTTTTATGAAATACGAAGAACATTGCAAGGAATTATGTTTTGGTTGTCCCAAGAAGAATTGTACGTTATGCTCACCTAGTTTCTAGACTGAACAGTTGAAATAACGAGGCTCGCCGAGGTTTTATGGCAACCGAGCTTAGTCTATGCCCTACAATTATGAAGAACCTTTGAAGGCTAAGGTTTGTCACTGAAACTTTGAATCCGCTTTAGGTGGGCGCTTTCAGGGCTTCTTGGAACAGCTTCTTCACGATTGCGACCCTCGCCTTTTGCGCAAGGATATCTTTGGTTGTGAAGTCTAAAGCCTCTTCTGGACACCATTCCACGCACTTAGGCTCTCCGTCGCAAAGGTTGCATACATATACCTTTTTTGTTTCTGGATGTAGCTGAATGGCGCCGTAGTCGCAAGCTTCGATGCACCAGCCGCAGCCGTTGCATTTATCCTCGTCAATTATGATGACTCCTGTTTCTTGAGACTGCTCAAGTGCATCTCGTGGACACGCGGCCACGCATGGTGCGTCTTCACAAAGTCTGCATGCAACTGCTAGGTTCACGAAGGGATTGAGGCGCACAGCGCGTATTCGAGATTTCGTCGGATTGTATGTTTTTTCCTGCTCCATTGAACACGCGTATTCGCAGACACAACAGCCGACGCATTTGGCGGGGTCTCCAGAGACAAACTTCCTTTCATGAATCGTGGTCATGCTTATTTCCCTCCTTTCTTTTTCTTCTTTGGAGTCTGTGACCTGAGCTTCTTCCGTACGATGGGAACGAGATCGCTCATGCCTAGTTCTTTGAGTTTCTCCACGGTGGGAATGCCCTCCTTGGTCCATCCGCGTACCTCGTAGTAGTCGTCTAGGCCTATATCAAACTCTTTTTGGTTGACGACGGCTCCCTTTGCAAACCCTTCATCGGGCACCGGCACGCTCATTATTTTTGGCGGTAGATTATCGTATTCCCTTGTTCCCTTGCCCTCTCGGATGTTGATGACTCTCGCTAGGTTGTTTATTCTTTCGCCAGCTTTTCCGAGCTCCTCAGAGGTCATCTCTATACCCGTGGCTAAAGTGTAGTATTTCGCCATCTCGTCAAGTCCCTCGTAGAATACGCCCCTTGAGAACTTACACAAGATAAGCGAGTCGACGACATTGTATAAGTCTTCGCCGTCCATGACTAGCTTTCCCCGTCCCTTTTCTATTTTGAAGCGGTCGACCTTTCCCTTCACGTCAGGTGAATAAGCTCCAGATCGGAGATGGCAAGCTCCACGGAAAGAAACAGAAAATCCCAGAGCAGCGGTTTTCAATGTTCTAAGAGCGTAGCCTGGAAGCTCCAATCCCTTAATGTGATTAGCGTATTTCACTGCTCCCTTACCAACCTTTTCGGCAGCCCTCATGCTTCCCTCTGCAAGTACGTCTCCTAACCACCCCTTTCGAGAACCCATTCTTTTTATCGTCTCTACCAAGGCTTCGGCGTTGCCGAAGCGAAGATCTAAACCGTCAGTGTCCTTCTTGGTCAGAATTCCCTTCTCGTAACAATCCATTGCAAAGCTTGCGATGACGCCCGCGGATATGCCGTCCATACCATAATAGTCGCATTGGTAAATTGCTTCGATGATAGCATCTAATCGATCGACACCGCAGTTTGGTCCGAGTGCCCATAAGCATTCGAATTCTACCCTCGCAGTGGCGCCTTTGTATGGTCCTTCGGGGACCAATCCGATGTGATCGCAACGCATGCCACACGTGGCGCATCCAACAATTTTCTTGATGTAACGCTCGTTCAAGTATTCTCCACTGACTTTTTCAGCGCCTTCGAAAGTGA